>JALOTS010000159.1 GCA_025457785.1 Pontiellaceae bacterium
AGTTCATCCAGCGCGGCAAATACCGCCGGCGGATAAAGTGACGTGCCCTGCACCTTCATCATCTGATTTTTACGCCCCAGAATCGGGCCGAGCCTCGGCGTATGGCGCCCGCAGGGACACGGTTCAGTTTGTAAAAACGAAATATCACCGGTTCTAAACCGCAGCAGAGGGATTCCCTCCATTTGCAGCGGAGTCACCGTTACCTCGCCGGTCTGACCGGGCGGAAGCGGGCGGCCCGATTCGTCAACAATTTCAATCAGCGCGAGATCGGGCGGCAGATGGCCGCCCTGTTTGGCGGTGCATTCACAAAACGATGTGATGGTCTCGGATGAGGCATACGTGGAATAGACATCCGCATTCCAGATCGATTCCAAATCCGCGCCGAGTTTTGAAAGCCCCATCGTCGCCGTGCGGAGCGGCTCGCCGATGCAGATCAGTTTTTTAACCGGAAGCGCGGCGACATCCAGTCCGCGCTCCGCCAGATAAAGTCCCAGCTTGCGCATGAACGAAGGAACGCCCACCAGAATCGTCGGATTCACCTTTCGGATAACCATTTCGTGGCTCTCCATGGTTCCATGTCCGTTGCGGATCATGGCGGCACCGGTTTCACAGCCGCCGATAAAATAGGCCAGCCCCGCAATAAAACAGCGGTCCAGCGTGCAGGTCAGCAGAACCGTATCGTCCGGACTCATGCCGCATCCGGAAAAGGCCAGTTTTTCGTTGTAGGCCAAACGGCGCAAGTCGCCGGCGGTGTACATCATCTGCACCGGCTGACCGGTTGTTCCGGACGAAAACACGATATCCACGATGTCGCACCGGGGAACCGCCAGAAATTCCGGATTGTGCAGTGCCAAATCGGTTTTGTCAGTCAGCGGGAGATTCGCCAGCGTCTCCAATGTAACCGAGTTTGGATCGCAGTTTTTCAGCAGCGGCTGATAATAGGGCGACCGCTCTTTGCAATAGGCAACGTGTTTGCGCAGCAGCTGCTCCTGAACGGCGGCAATCATTTCCAACGGCTGGAAAGCCAGAGTCGGGTTATCTTTCATAAAAGTCATTCGGCTGCTTCCATTCGTTTCAATTCTGCGCTGATCTGCTCATGAACCAGCGTCTTCAGCTTAAACGGGGCAAAACTCCGGTAGTCGCTTTGTGTCAGTGCGGGCAACGTTTTAATTCGAATGGTTCCGGGATTCAAGGCAATCGATCCTTTATGCGGAATATTTTCATTACCTGAAATGCAAATCGGAACAATCGGCGCACCGGTTTGCAGCGCCAGCCGGAAGATCAATCCGTGAAACGGTCCCATCACACGGCTGGCCGAACGGGTTCCTTCGGGGAATGCCGCAATCGAAACTCCCTGTTCCAGCAACCTGGCACTGCGGGCCAGAGCCTCTTCGGACGGCATGGCCCGTACGCTGAGATAACCGGCCCAGCGGGCGAACGGCCCCAGAATCGGCAGGCGGAACGGCCAGGTGTTGACCCACTGCACAATTTCGCCCGGCGGAAAAGCCATCAAAAACGGATCGGATGCCGAGCGGTGATTACAGACGTACAGGCGCGGGGCATCCGGCAGCGGTGCGCTTTCTTCATATTGAACCCGAACCAGCGGACGGGCAAACGATATAATGATTTTACCGTACACCTTGATTAACTGCCGGAAATGACACATTGCCCGGCGGTGAGAAATAAACGGGGCGCGCACCACCACCGCCAGAGACAATACAGAAACCAGCACGGGGGTCAGCGCAAAAAACAGCACGTAAAACGTGCTGTTAAGAAAAAACTTCTGGAGAAACGGTTTCATGCGGATTCGTTCATTTATTTATTCAACCCTGATTCCTGTTTTTTCACCAAACACCAGCGAACCTCAGTCGCAACCAAAAATTATGATCAAAATAATTAAGGACAGAATAATTTTTATTCATGCAATAGGCTCCCACTATCATAATTGCCGCTGCGCTGCCCCGCAATAACGGGGCCCATCTCGACTTCGTCTCGGTTTTGACCCAAATTATTTTGATTTAAATAACCAGTCACTCAGCGGGTCGGATGCTCAACACAAACTCGTATAAATCATTCAATGTCCGGATCTCCCGAATCCGCTCATCGCCGCGAATGGTCACCCCGAACTTTTTCTGCAAGGCTACAATCAGATCCACCGTATCCAGACTGTCGAGTCCCAGTTCGGCGAAAATATGCGCCTCCGGGGTCAATTGAGCGGGATCAATCTCAAAATCCTCCGCGAACACCTCATTAACCAGCTTGATCACTTCTTCTTTCAGCATATGGCAACACCCTTTCAAAATAGTGCCGGGAGCTTATTTGATATTCAAAAACGGAGCAACCCTAAAGGCGGGAACAGTAAGACATTGACGAATCAGCGGAAGCGGAATTTATGCTGGTCACTCCGGTATAACGGTCATCATCAGAAAACAGGAAAATATGCAGATTTGTACCTTTTTCTTTTTTAATACTTTGACACGATGCAAAGAATCGTTATACCGTGTTTTCCGTTCCATTGTATTGATATCGGTGAAAATAAGAACTAAAACAAAAATTACAGGAGTGCTATGAAAAAGTATTTTCTTTTGGGATTGATTGGTTTAGCAAGTGTTGGATGTACAACCCGGCTAACTGACTTCACAGTTATTTCAACCAAAAATGTTGACTGGTCGAGATCACAGTCTTTCACGCGTTCCCCGGCACGGGTTCAGGGGGTTGATCTAACTCACATCATTATTTTCATTCCGACAGGTGTTCCCGACATGAAAGAAGCAATTGACCGAGCAATTGAATCAAAACCCGGCAGTGTCGCCTTGGTTGATGGCGTTGTTTACGCAAAATCGTGGTATATTCCCTACATTTACGGAAGATCTTCATACGTTGTAGAAGGTTCGCCGCTGATAGATCCGGCGTTAAAATAAGCTGAGCCCGTTGTGAAAATTCATCTGGTAGATGGTTTTTGCTGAGGTGAACGAATTCTTTGCATTTTTGGCGGCAGGTTGAGGATGCTCGATCTCATGACCGTTTACAGCGATCATCCTCACATCGGCCAGCGCGGGAATGTCCGCAAGAAAATCGATGCCTTCGGAATTCATCATCTCGACCAAATTGACGGTGAACTGCCGGACACCGATGCGGGCTGACCGTTTCTATTCAAATAAATCGCTCTGTCAAAAACCTTCTTGATAAAAACGAGCCATTAAAACTTCGCCTTTTTGATATGACATTCCCCCCGCCCGCTATTGCGTTTCGGGAAACTTCAGACTACTCTCCCGCCCGAACCGGTGAATTCGCGCCGGCGGAACAAAAAGGAGTGTTATCATGAAAATATTAAATGAATTCAAAGCATTTGCCATGCGCGGGAATGTAATCGATATGGCGGTCGGTATCGTCATCGGCGGTGCATTCGGAAAAATTGTCTCCTCGTTTGTCGCGGATGTGATTATGCCGCCGATCGGACTGCTGATGGGCCGCGTTAATTTTTCCGATTTGGTAATTACTCTGCAAAAGGCGAACGGAGACGTTGCCGCCGTCACTTTGAACTACGGAAAATTCATCCAGACGCTGGTTGATTTCATCATCGTCGCCTTTGCCATTTTTATGGTCGTTAAAGGCATGAACTCGATGAAAAAGAAAGAAGCCGCCGCGCCTGCCGTTCCGGCGGCGCCGTCAAAGGAAGCAGTTCTGCTGGCTGAAATCCGGGATATTCTGAAGCAGAAATAATCCCGTATTCCCCGCCGCAGGCAATTTGCTCTGCGGTGCTTTGTTGCCTTTAAGGCTTCTTCCTAGTAAATTCTTCCCATGAAAAAATCCGGAATTATCTTATTTGTGCTTCTGCTGATCGCCGTGCTGCTTGGCATCGGTCTGCAACTGTTCCTTACCAAAGGGCTGACGACTGCCTTAAATCAGGGTGTTTTCCCGGCGGTGAAAGCGGCATACGGCCTCGACATGAGCATCGCGAACGCCTCGGTCAACCTGTTTCGAGGTTCAGCCGATCTGGACGGATTTATCGTCCGCAACCTCAGCGGCTACGAAGAACCGGCCCTGCTCACCATCGACACATGCCGCTTTGATCTGGAAATGGTTTCTCTGTTCAAGCGCGCGCCGATCGTCATCCGGCACGCCGAACTCACCGGCGCAAAACTGGTCGTCGAGCGGAACAAAGAAAAAAAATATAACGTTAAAGAGCTGTACGACGCGCTGAAACCGGCAGAAAGCAAAGAACCGTCCAAAACTCCCGAAGAACCGGATCAGACTCCGAAACCTCCGAAAAAACCGATGAAACCGATTCCGATCCACATCCGCCGCTTTGCCGCGGAAACAACGGTTCAATACATCGACAGCGGGCGGGACAAAACCTGTGCGTTGAGCCTCCGTCTGACCGGCAGTGATATTTTTACGGTTCCGGCCGAAGGCCAAAACGACAGCCTGCTCGTGCTGCGCGGATCTCTGTCAAATGACAAAAATTCCTTCGTGACCGATCTTAATGCTATGATCGAGCCGCTGACCGATCCGAAAAACGCCTCTTTCCGTGCGACCGGAAGTATTCTGGACATCGAGGCCGTCTTTCTTGACGACCTGCTCAGGAAAAACAGGATGGAAAGCCGTTCTTTCTCCGTTAAACCGGCAATCACCAGTGCAAAGGGTAATCTTAAAGGCTCAAAAATTGATATCGTGCTCAACGACCTTAAGATCTACGGCGAGCCCATCGGCGATACCACGCTGAAACTTCCGGTCAATGGAACCCTGCAGCATCCGGCCATGGATCTGACCGGCGCCCTGAACTCGCTCTTCTCCGAACAGGCTGTAAAAATCGGAAAAGCCGCCGGCATGAAAGAACTGCGAAAACAACTGGGCAGTGAAACCAATGCCACGGCGGGCGACATCGCCGGAGAAGCATTATCCAAACAGCTCGACAAAAACCTGAAAGAAGGCGAAGGCAGCGAAGCAGTCAAAAAATCACTCAAGGAACTGGGCAACAGTCTATTCGGGAAATAACAAACCGCCCCGCGCAGCGGTCTGCTTCCAGCCACCGGAAAAATTTCATGACAACATTTACGATCCTCCTGTTTATGGTTTTATCCTATCTCATCGGCTCGATCCCCTTCGGACTGCTGATTGCAAAAACGCAGGGAAAAGACATCCGCAATCTGGGCAGCGGCAACATCGGAGCGACCAACGTGCTGCGCTGCCTTGGCAAGCCGCTGGGCATCACCTGTTTCATTCTCGACGTGCTCAAAGGCTTCCTGCCCGCGTTTCTTTTTCCGACCCTTGGAACCGGCGGCGCAACCTGGGGAATCCTCTTTGGCGCAGCGGCCATTCTGGGCCATAATTTTCCGGTCTTTCTCAAATTTAAAGGCGGGAAAGGCGTGGCTACCAGCGCAGGGGTTCTGCTCGGCGCGGCACCGTTTGCCGTCGTTATTGGACTGCTCACCTGGGGGATCGTCTTCTACCTCTCGGGCTATGTCTCGCTGGGCTCCATCATCGCCGCGCTCGTCGTCGTTCTCACCGGATGGGTTCTCCTTGGACAATACGGGCTTCTGACAGCACTTGCCCTCACCCTGCTCGGCGGGCTGACCATCTGGCGCCACCGCTCGAACATTCAGCGGCTTCGCAACGGAACGGAAAACAAATTCCAGAGAAAAGAAAAATACTAGTGCATTCTATGACCTTAACGTTTAAAAAATTGACCA
>JALOTS010000160.1 GCA_025457785.1 Pontiellaceae bacterium
CACCCCTTCAGCCGGATGCTCTGACGATTTGGCAGCGCGCTATCCATTACGATCCCCTGCATGGGCTTGGTGCGGACGGGCATGCTGCAGCATGCCCTATCAGCCCCCCCGAAAACGCTTTCTGCAAAACGGACTGGCGGAGGCGGGTGGCGCGCTGGAGGTTGGCGAAGACCACCGCTTCCAGCTCTTCGACCACGCTCAACCGTCGCTCTACTTCCGCCACGATTCGCACCTGCTCGGCGAGGGGTGGGAGGGGCACTGGTACGGCGCGAATATCGTCGAGGCCAAGACCAACTTTCGTTGCGCCACGCTGAAGTTTTTTAAGATAACCCCATCCGCCTTCGGATGCGCACAGATAATAAGCAACGTAGGTCGGCGAAATATCTGGTAGCGGTCTTGCCAGTGCGACGTGCTGGTTGATGTAGGCTTGGCCCAATTCGCTTGGAACAAGGCCAACCATTCCGACATCGGCCGTAATTGAAATCAGAATATCGTTAGCCTGAACAACGGTGCGAACTCCTTCCGCTCCTGTTGGTGGTTTGACATGCTGAAGTTCGCTTAAATCCAGACGAATGTTTTCGTGGTCGAGATTACCAATTCGCAGGAAGAGCGGACCTGTTTCAGAATAATATTTGGCCCAGCCACGCGAGCCGCTCGTGATAAAGGAAAAAAGAGCGTCCGACATAACCCACGTCCAGCCATCGGGGAGCGGCGGGAGGTTGGCGGTGTCGGGCGCGGAAGGCTCACGGTATTGCCGATTTTTGATTTTCGATTGCCGATTGGATTCAAGCCAGTTTTTGCGGCGCTCTTCGAGAATACGTTTCAGAAGTTGTTCCCCCGTTTCAAAATGGTCTTTTTTGTGTTCCTTGCGTTCTTTCGCGGTTAAATTTTCCAGACATCCGTCCTCTGACTTCTGTCCTCTGGCGCGTGCAAGCACAGCTTCCGTAGGAACAAGCTCGCCGCTGCACGCGGCTTTCAATACGGCGGCGCGGTAGCGCTTGAGGTTGGCCTGGACGCGCTTGAGCGCGCTGACTCCCGCCTCCAGTCTCGTAAACTGCTTCTCAATCTCCGCCACTATCCGCCGCTGTTCGTCGAGGGGTGGAAATGGGAGTTCGGATCGTTCAAACACCCCCTTGGTAATATGCGCCAAACCGGCGGCGCCATGAGCGGCGCGAATGTATTCTTCCAGATTCTGGTTGATTGCCAGTCGAAGAAACCGTTTGTCCCAATCGGCAGCATCAAAGAGAACTTTGAAGATGTGTTGATTTAGCCACGCTTTCCCGCCGTTCCAGATATGCGCGCCAAAGGAAGTTCCCGGTGTTCCGGACCAGGCAAACAAAAGGTCGCCATTATTGAGCAGAAATTTTTCCGGCAAGTCGCCGTTGTAATAGTTAAACGCTGCATCCGGCTTATTCAGGTTCTGGATGCGGACGATCGGTGTGCCGGAGTCCGCCCACTCCGTCGGTTTAAATGCCCGCCCGTTGATGAGTCTGAGCGAGTCGCCAACCTTCACAGTTTTCCAAGGTTTGGAACTTTTGGCGGGCTTCTTTTCCAACGTCTGGAAACTCATTTACGCATCTCCAGTTGCTTGCGCGCTTTTTCGAGTTCGGCGGCGAGCGGTTCTGTTACCAGAGCCCCGCAGGATGGACAGCGAAAGGTTTGATCGGATTCTTTTGTGAACCGCAGGCCGGTGTCTTGAGCAATGGCTGATTCGCGGCACGTAATGAGAAGCCCGGAGTGTGTCACATCCTCCATAAGTCCGCACTGTGAACACTCAAGCAGTTCGCGGTCATTCGCAAACAAACCCATCGCGTCCGCCTGTTTCTGTACGGCGGCCAGTTGCTGCGCCAAAGGTTTTATCGTGGCACAAAGACTGTTCAGTGATGGATCGCTGTTGTCATCTTGCACGTTCTGTAGCTCAAGTGAGTTCATTTTCCATCGGCCCATGCAAAGGTGCGGATGACGTTTTTAAACCGGCCCCAGTTGCCGGAGAGGAACTGATAGCGCCCAGCGACAATGCCGGGGGCAATGTTTAGCTTCTTTGCCAGTGCCGCAAGCTCTGTTTCGGTACCCATGGCGGCGATTTGTTCATTAAATTTCGCCGGAATCAGCACCTCTGCCGCGAAGTCGTCAGCCCGCACTTCGCGCGGGTCGTCTTTGGATCCGTCGTTGATGAGCAGGTCTTTTTTGGAGTCGTGCAATACGTGGCCGATTTCATGGAAGAAGGAGAACCAGAAGCGATCTTCGCCTTTGCCGCGCAAGTTGAGTAGCACCATGGATTTGTCCGGAGTCAGCCAGCGGGTAGCCCCGTTCCACGGAACTTTTTTCATTTCCTGCACCAGCGCTAGCGCAACTCCGCATTGGGCGCAGACTTTCCTCATAGCATCCGCCATGGTCTGGGCATCTTTTTCGCGGGTCAGTCTGCGCAGTTCCGGAATGGCTTTGACAAGCTGTTCCTTGCTGTACGGTTGGCTCTCCACGGTTTTGGCCTGCAATTCTCCGAGCCGGATCCATGCGGAGGCCGGGCCGGGCCGGGTTTCAAAGCAGGCCGAACGGCGGGCGGCGAGAGCCTTAGGACGATCCCACAGGTCGTGCCAGGCAGACACGCTGCTGACACCGTAGAAAGAGAGGGTATTGCGCAACAGTTCGGATGAATCGGTGCTTTTTTGGATAGCGCCCCGACGAATCAGGTCGAGCGTCGGAATCGTTTTGAGCCATTCGAGGTCTTCCGCCAACGAAGCGCTTTTTTCAAAAGCGGTTAGCCGTTCGCGGTAACGGGCTTCCAGATTGTTCCAAAAGCGTGCCGGTGTACCGGTAGCCATTTCCAGTGCATTGGCCGTTTCATAAGAAATCGGCTGGCTGCCGTTGAAGATACGGTTTAATGATTGCGCGGTCAGTCCGGTGCGGATGGCCAGCTCCTGCTGAGTCATGCCGAGAGATTCCATCACTTCGCGAAGTGTTTCGCCAGGCGGAATTGCATAATCTGGGCGGTAAGTGAGTATGCGCTTTGCTTTCATATTTATTCCTGAACTCAGTGAGTGTCTGCGATTTCAATAATTTCGATCTCTGTAACCTTTTCCCAATCCAGCCCGCCATCTGCGGTTTGCGGAACCGGATCGTTGGCCGGAATAAAAAGAAGCCGGTAGGGGTGCTGTAAGTCTACAGAAAGTTGTTCTTTCCGGTTTCCGGTCAGTTCGTGGCATCTTGGCGGGGGCACCCGTGAGATGTCCGCCAGACATTCCGCCGCATCCAGTTCCTGTAATCGCTGCATCAGTTTTCTTGCACATTGGGGACCTAGTTTTTTCACTGCTTCCCGCTCCATATTGCAGATTTTCTGCAACTTCGATGTGTGGAAATATAGAACCATAAATCAATCCATTCAAGTTTTTATGAACATATTATGTTAAATATTTTTAAATTCTAATCCCATCGAATTCGAGGGGTTTAAAATCATTCCCGTGGAATTCGAACGGGTTCATACCGATTTGCGGGCCTTCGTTTTTTTGACAGCCATTGCCGGCTTGGTTCGATACGGCTCACCGGGGGATTCGGCGACTTTCAGTGCCGGGCGCGAAAGGGTCATGAGGACGGGCGCTGGTTCTGCATCCAGTTTCTTCAACTCAATCCGTTGCGGAATCAGCCCAAGCGTCATGCTGAGGCTGACGATGGTGTCTATAGTGAAGTTCTTGGACGTTTCTTTATCCAAAATCTGGCTGACATGCTGGCGGGTTTTTCCCCACTTCACCGCCAACTGGTTTTTGTTGAGGCCCTGCTCCTCCATGGCACAAAGGATGTCGTTTACAAAAGCATCCTTAATGCAGCCCGCAATAAATTCAGGATCGGCATCCAGTGCTGCCACGGCATCGCCCAGTTCTTTGACATCCTGCTCAGAAAGAACGGGGGTGCTTTCAAGCAGAGCTTTCAGTTCAGGAGACATTTCGTCGTGTTTCATGTCGTCCTCCTCTCATACATTTTTTTCATCTCAGCACAGAGCGCAAAGGCGGCATCCTGACCGCCGGTTTTTCCTCTTTTTGAATCGTTCTTTAAAAAGTCATTTGTGCAAACCACAATGGTTTCATCCTTGGGATCGTAGAAGAAAAAGAGCCGCAATTTGCAATGGTTTGCGCGAAATTCATAAACGTCTCCATGTTTTGGGTTGTCACATTTCTTAACATAGTCCTGATTTTTTATGTTTTTCCGTTCGGTCGTTCCGACATAGCGGATTGCCCTCATCAGCTTTTTCCAGTCCGCCCCATAATCTTTTTGCCACCGGCTTAGTGCCGTTCTCGCCCTGTTTACCCCATCAACTGAAAACGTTTTTATCCGATGCACCGTCTGGTGTTGTTCGGAGAGTCGGGGAATATCCTGTAACTCAATTCTCATGTCAATATATATGTTTACATTTAAAAATCAAGGCTATTATCATGCAGCGAGCACCTCGTTGAGTTCATCGAGCAATTTGGGCAGTTGATCCCCAAAGAGTTGGTATGCTTTGCCGAGTCCGCCCTTTTGATTGAAGGGAATCGCGTCAAAGTCTTCCGGCTCAATGCTGAGGCTGGTGGCGATGTGACCGGCAATGCCGCGGAGCCAGGAGAGCTGTTCGGGTGTGAACGTGGCAGAGCCGTCTCGGCTCTGATTCTTGCCATCTGAAGAAAGCGGCGGGACGCCGCTTCCACTCTGCTTGCTGCGAAGCCAAGTTTCAAAACGTTCGTTGACTGTGTCGGCGAATGGCGCAAGTACCGGTTGCTGTTCGAGCGCAAATCGGACGAGAGAAACCAGATCGGCAAAGCGTCCGGCCTGAAATTTCCCCTTCACCTTGCCGGGCGCGGTGACGGCGAAGGCGTTCCAGAGGTTGTCTTCGGTCCATGCGGCGTGGTTGTCGCGCAGTTTCTTTTCCAGTTCCTTGAGCATCGGTTCGGTGAGCCGCTGTTTGTACGGCCTGCTGTAGAGAATTTGCAAGGCGGCGATCTCGGCCTGATGCTGTTCGATGTAGTCGCGGAAGGATTTCAAAATGCTTTCGGCCTTTTCCTTCGCGGCGGCATCGAAGCCGGAAACGATGACTTTATCAATCGTGGTGGTGTCGATGGTCTGCTCGGCTTCCTGCTTGGCTTTAGCGAGGGCGTCGCGCAGAGCAGGCAGATCGAACGGCACGCAGGCTTCATGAACCAGAGTGGCTGCGGCGTCCCGCCGCAGATCTTCGGAAATACTGAGAGCGGAAGCACCGTCGTCCTGATGACTGCGTATATAAGCACGAAACTTCTCCAGACTGGCCGAAGAACGAACAATATGATCGAAGCTTTCTTTCTGCCAGACGTTTGTATCTACAGTGGCAGCGGCGTCTCGCCGCTTGTTTGCCTGTTTGAGATACACAACCGGTTGATTGCGTAGTCGGCGAGACGCCGCTTCCACCTTCAGAATTTCATGAGCCGAAAAGCTTTTCCAGGAGTGCAGAATCTCGCTCAATTCATGTTCAGGTGCCGGAGTAACCAGCACATGAACATGATTAGCGGCCACAACAAATTCATCCAACGTGTAGCGTTGTCCATCAAAATGACGTAAAGCTCCCGTGACTATTTTCATAACATCAGGGATCACTACTGTCCCAACGTTTAAGCGACAGATTTGTGCAACTCATTTAAAATAAAGTTATTGAGACTAAAATTTACCCTTGCCGACTTGAATCGGTCTT
>JALOTS010000161.1 GCA_025457785.1 Pontiellaceae bacterium
TAAATCTACACGGTGGCAGCTTTGTTTCCGGAACGGTTTCGTCCGGTACGCTGAACTGGTTGGCAGGACAATTGAATCCCGGTGTAACGTTGACGGTGGCAACGAACGGGGTGTTGAACATTGGAAATACTATTAACCTGTATGGTGCGTTGGTCAACGAGGGAACGGTCACTTGGACGAATGGAACGATTACGGTTTACAACCATGAGCTGTCTGGTTATACGGGTGTGATCAGCAACCGGACGGGTGCTTTGTGGGATATCCAGTGCGATGGTTATTCAATTAATTGGTGGCAGGGCTTTGAGCAGTTCGTCAACGAAGGCACTCTGCGCAAGAGTGCGGGCACAGGAATTTCCTATTTTTACCTGAATGTCTTGAATCCCGGCATGGTCGATGCGCAATCCGGCAGAATTCAGATGACCTATCCGATTACGCTGACAGGTGGATTGCTGAACAGTACACTTCGCGGATACGGGGAGTACGGTTCCTGTTATTTGGGCGCTAATCCTCTGGACGGGCGAGCGGGTGCGACCTTGGCGGAAGGCTTCCGACCACAGACGGGGGATCGGTTTGATCTGGTGCGTTACGACAGCTTGTCGGGTGACTTTACAGGGCTGGAGTTGCCTTCCTCTGCCGCCTGGCAGACCAATTATTCGGCAAATATGTTTTCGATCACCGCGTTGAACAATGCGCCGGAAACAGATCCGGTTACCAATCAGGTGATTGATGAATTGGTCCCATTTTCACTGGGAATTTCGGCACACGATTGGGATTTGGAATATCCGCGTATCGTCGGGGTTTCCATTCCGACCAACAGCATGGATGCGGGTTGCTATCCGCTATACGACAGTGTATGGGATGTGCATGCACCCGCCTACCCTCTTAGTACAACCAACGGGATCGGCTATTTAGTTTCCGATCAATCGATCTCCAGCTTTACGTTACATGACCATGTCTATGTGGATTCGTATGTCCCCGATCCGGCCCGCGCCGTTGTTACCTATGAACTGGATCAATCCGCAACCGTTTCAGGTGTCGACATCGTCCAGCACGGAAACGGTATCACCGAAATTGAAGGCTTTGCCGGTGATTCTTTGACGAATATGACCTCTGTCGGCTCCGTGTACAGTCCCGCAGGACAAACAACCTTTGCGGAAGGTGAAACCAGCCGATTTACTTTTACGGCACCGATATCCGGACGGTGCTTTAAATTCATCATTCGGCACACCAGCGTAGCGGATGGGTACGCCGCTTATCGTGCATTCCTGCTGAACAGTGAAGGAGACCGCATTCGTCCGGCCTTCTCTGAGAGAAACGAACTGGCGTACAGTTTAATTGGCGCACCGTCCGGCGCGTCGATCAACCCGACCAACGGTCTGTTCACCTGGACACCCTCCGAATCACAGGGTCCATCTTCCAACATTATTCAGGTCGTGGTGCGTGATAATGGTTCTCCTGAACTCTTTGCTACCAATACCTTCTCTATTGTCGTGAACGAAATCAACGTCGCTCCGGTTTTGGGCACCATTGGAAACAAGAACGTGAACGAAGGGGTCGCGTTGAGTTTCACCGCTGCGGCCACCGACTCTGATATTCCGACCAATACCTTGGTGTACAGTCTTGTCGGCGCGCCGGCCGGCGCATCCATCAACACCAACTCAGGTGTGTTCAACTGGACTCCGACCGAAGCACAGGGCGCGAGCAATTACACCTTTACCGTCCGTGTCACGGATAACAATCCTGCTGCGGTCAACAGTCAAAACCTGACTGATGAAGAAATTATCACGGTTACGGTTAACGAAATCAACGTCGCACCGGTGCTCGGCGCAATTGGCAATAAGAATGTCAACGAGGGTTCAGCTCTGACGTTCACCGCCACGGCCACCGATGCCGACCTCCCGGTCAACACACTGGCGTACAGTCTCGTCGGAGCGCCGTCCGGTGCATCCATCGGCACCAATTCGGGTGTGTTCAACTGGACTCCGGCCGAAGCCCAGGGTCCCGGAGAATATACGTTTACTGTCCGTGTCACGGACAGCAATCCAACCGCTACGAACACTCAAAACCTGACTGACGAAGAGTCGATCACCGTAACGGTGAACGAAGTCAACGTTGCGCCGGTACTCGGTGCCATCAGCAGCAAAAACGTCAACGAAGGCTCCAATCTCACCTTCACGGTTACCGCAACCGATGCCGACCTTCCGGCCAACACGTTGACCTACAGCCTCGTCGGAGCCCCGACCGGCGCATCGATCGGCGGCAGTTCGGGCGTCTTTAGCTGGACACCGACCGAAACTCAAGGACCAAGTACCAATACGATTACTGTGCGGGTGCAGGACAACGGCACGCCGTCGCTGGCGGTCACAAATAGCTTCACCGTCACAGTGAACGAAGTGAACGTGGCCCCGGTTCTGACCGTCCCGACCAATCAGACGTTGAATGAACTGGCGACGCTGACGGTGACCAACACCGCGACCGACGCGGACCTCCCGGCCAATACACTGCGCTTCGAACTGCTGGCCAATCCGAGCGGTATGACGCTCAACACCAACACCGGCGTGATCGTCTGGACACCGACGGAAGCGCAGGGACCGAGCACCAACACGGTCACTGTGAGGGTGTACGACAACGGAACGCCGTCGCTGGCGGTCACGAACAGCTTCACGGTCACGGTGAACGAAGTGAACGTCGCGCCGGTACTGACCGTCCCGACCAATCAGACGTTGAATGAACTGGCAACATTGACGGTGACCAACACCGCGACCGATACCGACCTCCCGGCCAACACGTTGCGCTTCGAACTGCTGGCCAATCCGAGCGGTATGACGCTCAATACCAACACCGGTGTAATCGTCTGGACACCGACGGAAGCGCAGGGACCGAGCACCAACACCGTCACCGTGCGGGTGTACGACAACGGAACGCCGTCGCTGGCGGTCACAAACAGCTTCACCGTCACAGTGAACGAAGTGAACGTCGCGCCGGTACTGACCGTCCCGACTAACCGGACGATCAACGAGCTGACGACGCTGACGGTGACCAACACCGCGACCGACGCGGATCTCCCGGCCAATACGCTGCGCTTCGAACTGCTGGCCAATCCAGGCGGTATGACGATTAACACCAACACCGGCGTGATCGTCTGGACACCGACGGAAGCTCAAGGGCCGAGCACCAACACCGTCACCGTCCGGGTGTACGACAACGGAACGCCGTCGCTGGCGGCCACGAACAGCTTCACTGTCACGGTGAACGAAGTCAACGTCGCGCCGGTGCTGACTGTGCCGGCGGATCAGAATGTCCATGCACTGGAGCCGATTGCATTACAGGCCACCGCAACGGATTCGGATATGCCAACGAACAGTCTGACCATCGAGCTGGTTTCCGGCCCGGCGGGGCTGGCTGTCAGCCCGTCCGGTCAGATTTCGTGGACTCCGTCCAGTATGAATGCCGGTTCGGTGTATGAAGTGCAAGTCAGAGCAAAAGACAACGGTTCGCCGATGCTGACCGATCAAAAATCCTTCTTTATCCACGTGATGGCCGTCTGTGAAATCCAGAGCGACCCGAATCCGATTGTTAACGGCGGATTTAAGCTGACATGGAATTCGATCAGCGGGCGTGTTTATCAGGTGCAATCAACTACAAATCTGATAAGTGGAGCCTGGCAGAATCATCTCGCTCCGCTGACGGCGACCGGTTCACAGACCTCTGTGACGAATGTGATCGATACGCAATCGAAGTTTTACCGGATTCAACTTATTCAATAAGGACGAATGGCGGATAACAGTTCCGATACGTGGAACGGGCCTGACGGTTTTAGTATGATGAAGAGGAATATATGGCGATAAATAAAAATGATTTTCTAAAACCGTTGGGTGATTCGGGTGTTTATTTTTACAGTCTGCCCGAACTGGAGAAACAGATCGGCTGTGATTTTTCACGTATGCCGTTCTCGGTGAAGATTCTGCTCGAATCGCTGATTCGGATGCAGGGTCATCCGGCGTACAGTGCCATGCATATTGAACAGCTTGCCCGCTGGACTCCGTCGGTTGAGCTGGCGGAGTTCCCCTTTATGCCGGCGCGTGTGCTGTTGCAGGATTTTACCGGCGTTCCCTGCGTGGTTGATCTGGCGGCGCTTCGTTCCGCCATGGAGAGGGCCGGCAGGGACGTTTCCCGGATCGAGCCTCAGGTGCCGGTTGATCTGGTGGTTGATCATTCCGTCCAGCTCGATTCTTCCGGTTGTGCCGCCTCTCTGGAGATCAATACGGCCCGCGACTTTGAGCGCAACAGCGAGCGGTATAAGTTTTTGAAATGGGGGCAGGGCGCGTTTGAAAAATTGCGTGTGCTGCCTCCGGGACTGGGTATTTGCCACCAGATCAATATGGAATATCTGGCAACGTGCGTTGCGAGTTCCGAGTTGCGAGTTTCGAGTTCCGAGTTGGGTGTTTCGAGTTCAGAAGGCAGTGGTTCTCAATCATCAATCATCAATCATCAATCGGCAATTCTCATTGCCTATCCCGACACCCTGGTCGGAACCGACAGCCACACCACGACGATTAACTGCATGGGGGTGCTCGGGTGGGGGGTCGGCGGGATTGAAGCCGAGGCCGCTATGCTGGGCCAGCCGATTCCGATTTTGACGCCGGAGGTTGTCGGATTTAAATTTACCGGCTCGCTCCGTCCGGGCGTGACGGCTACAGACCTCGCACTGACCGTCACCCGCATACTTCGCAAAAAAGGCGTGGTCGGCAAGCTGGTTGAGTTCTGCGGAGAAGGGGCCGCCAACCTCAGTCTGGCAGACCGCTGTCCGGTGGCGAATATGGCCCCGGAATACGGTGCCACAACGGGCTTTTTTCCGATTGATGAAAAAACCATCCGTTATCTGCGTGAGACCGGTCGCAGTGAAGAACTGTGCGCGCTGGTTGAGGCCTACTGCAAAGCGCAGGGCATCTGGGGCTTTGATAGCGAGGCGGACTATAACGACACGCTGGAACTTGATCTTTCTACCGTCGAGCCGGCGCTGGCCGGACCCAGCCGTCCGCATCAGCAGCTTTCACTTTCCGGACTCAAAGAGGAATTCCAGAAGGACTTCGTAGGTCAGAAGTCAGAAGTCGGCTCCCGGCCGTTCGGCAATCGGCAATCGGCAACCGAGACGAAGTCGAGCTGGGCACCGCTATTGCGGGGCAACGCAGTGGCAATCCAAAATGGTTCTGTTGTTATTGCGTCGATCACCAGTTGTACCAATACGTCCAATCCCGGCCTGATGATGGGTGCCGCTTTGGTCGCGAAGAAAGCGGTTGAAAAGGGACTGAAAGTTCCGGCCTTCGTGAAGACCTCGCTCGCTCCAGGTTCGCAGGCGGCGGCGCGTTATCTTGAAAAAGCCGGATTGATGGAGCCGCTGAACCGGCTCGGGTTTCAGGTTGCGGCGTACGGCTGCGCCACCTGCATCGGCAACAGCGGCCCGCTGGCACCGGAAATTGAAGAGGCGATTAAGGCAAATGATTTGACCGTTGCCGCCATACTCTCAGGTAACCGCAATTTTGAAGGGCGTGTTCATCCGCTGACCAAAGTTAACTACCTGGCTTCGCCGCTGCTGGTCGTTGCCTATGCGCTGGCCGGTACAGTCCATATTGATCTTGAAAACGAACCTCTTGGCAAAGACAGTTCCGGACGGGATGTTCTGCAGGCCGCGATTGAACTGGCTGCCGATCCGTCGTTCTATACAGAGGTGTATGGCGACACCGCTGCCGTCAGTCCGGAATGGAATGCGCTTGAAACGGTACAGAGTCAGGTGTTCGCCTGGAATGAGGAGTCGACCTATATCCGCGAACCGACCTTTTTCGAAGGCTGTGAACAGCCGCCCGCGCCTCTGGCCGATATTAAGGAGGCCTGTGTGCTGGGTTCATTCGGCGATTTCATCACGACCGATCATATTTCGCCGGCGGGCAACATTTCCAAAAAGAGTCCGGCCGCCGATTATCTGCGTGAGCACGGCGTCGCCGAGCGTGATTTCAACTCCTACGGTTCGCGCCGCGGCAATCACGAAGTGATGATGCGCGGCACGTTCGCGAATATCCGCATTAAAAACAAAATGGTTGAAACCGAAGGCGGGCGCACGGTTTACCTGCCGACCGGCGAGGAAATATCCATTTATGATGCCGCGATGAAATATGCCGGGACCGGCACGCCGCTGGTTGTGCTGGCCGGCAAAATGTACGGTGCGGGTTCCTCGCGCGACTGGGCGGCAAAGGGAACTAAATTGCTTGGTGTTAAAGCGGTCATCGCCGAAAGCTTTGAACGCATTCATCGATCCAACCTCGTCGGCATGGGAATTCTCCCCTGCGAATTTATCGGCGGTGAAACGACGGAATCGCTGGGGCTGACCGGACGGGAAATCCTTTGTATCACCGGTGCGGCGGAAGAATTTTCGCCCGGAAAAATTCTGGAAGTCAGAGCCGTCCGGACCGAAACGGACGGCGAGACCGTTGAAATCCGCTTTCACGTCAAGGCCCGCGTCGATACGCTGATCGAAATTGATTATCTGAAAAACGGCGGCGTACTGAATTACGTTCTGCGCAGCCTGCTCTTGTAACGCACGGGAACGGTTCTTCGCGGTTCCGTCCGGACGGTTTGCGTGAGAGTTTTCAGCCATTGGAGAAATCATTCCCATTCAATGGTACTGGGCGGCTTGGAGGAGATGTCGTAAACGACGCGGTTTACGCCTTTAACTTCGTTGATGATGCGGCTGGAGATGCGGTCGAGCACGTCGTAGGGCAGCTTGTACCAGTCGGCGGTCATTCCATCGAGACTTTGCACGGCGCGTACCGCAACGACGTTTTCATAGGTGCGGTCGTCGCCCATGACACCGACCGTTTGAATCGGGAGCAGAACGGCGAAGTATTGCCAGACATCCAGATGGTTTTCCATCTTGAGGATTTCTTCGCGGACGCGCAGGTCGGCAAGCTGAAGCAGGTTGACCCGCTCCCGGGTAATGTCCCCGAGAATACGGACAGCAAGACCGGGGCCGGGAAAGGGCTGACGGTCCACGACATAACCCGGCAGGCCGAGCTCGCGCCCGACGGCGCGGACTTCGTCTTTGAAGAGTTCGCGGAGCGGTTCGATGAGCTCGAATTTCAAGTCGGCGGGCAGTCCGCCGACGTTGTGATGGCTCTTGATCGTGGCCGACGGCCCGCCGATGGGGGAGACGCTTTCGATGACATCGGGATAGAGAGTGCCTTGCGCGAGATATTTGACTTTACCGCTCAGGCTGCGTGCTTTTTCGGCAAAGACATCAATGAAGGTTTTACCGATGATTTTCCGCTTTTTTTCCGGGTCGGTGATGCCGCTGAGCGCATTAAGAAAAAGATCCTGCGCATGAGCGGTGTGCAGATCGATGCCGAACGCGTGGCCGAAGAGGTCTTCGACTTCGCGGGCTTCGTTGTAACGCAGCAGTCCGTTGTCCACAAAAACACAGTGAAGCTGCGGGCCGATGGCTTTATGAAGCAGGGCGGCTACGACCGAGGAGTCCACTCCGCCGCTCAGTCCGAGCAGAACGTGGTCACTGCCGACTTTCGCGCGAATCGACTGGATATTGTCTTCAATAAATTTGCTCATTTTCCAGTCGCCGGAGCATCCGCAGATTTCGGAGGCGAAATTGCCGAGCATCTGTGCGCCCTGCGGGGTATGAACAACTTCCGGATGGAACTGCACGCCGTAGATTTTTCGTCCGGCGTTTTGCATGGCGGCGCAGGGGCAGTTGTCTGACTCCGCAATGGTCTCAAATCCGTCCGGAATCACTTCGACTTTGTCGCCGTGGCTCATCCAAACCTGAAGATTTTTTTCCAATCCCCGGAAGAGAGGACAGTCCTGAGTGATCTGCATGGAGGCTTTGCCGTATTCACGTTTAAGTCCGCGATGCACTTTGCCGCCGAGTGTCCGGGCGGTGAGCTGCATCCCGTAGCAGATTCCAAGGATTGGAATTCCGAGTTCAAAGAGCGCAGGGTCGCACAGCGGCGAACCTTGATCCGTGACGCTGGCGGGTCCGCCGGAAAGAACGATGCCTTTCGGCGCGCGTCGGGCGAGGTCGGCGGCCCGGGTGTCAAAGCGGATGATTTCGCAATAGACTTTCTGTTCGCGGATGCGCCGCGCGATCAGTTGAGTTACCTGCGAGCCGTAATCTAATATGGCAATCCATTCACCGTGTTTCATCTCAACTCCGTTTTTTACGTGCCAGATGTCCTGCGAAAAATCCGATGAGCAGGATGAGCGGGAGCAGAACAATCGGACGCATTTTCACTTTCCAGAACAACAGCCGGAACGGCAGCGGATCGAGGTTCTGAAAACTGATAATCAGCAGCAGCACTCCGATGACAATGAATATCGTTTTTTTCCAGCTCTTCATTTTGTTTCCGCCTGAAAGTTCCTGAATCCGGCCTGAATTGCGGGCATGATCACAATCGGTGCCGGCCCTTGCAACTCTTTTCCCGCTTTGGCGGGCTGATATTTTTCGAGAGCTTGACTTGTATCGGGTCCGGCGCATACACTGCACCCCGTTTTTGTAAAAAGTTTGTTATTAACCGGAGTAGATTGAATGAGCAAAGTCCAGACTGAAATGAAACCGTTTCTTGAAAAAGTCAAAGCGAGAGAAATCCTTTTCTTTGAACTCGAATATGTGGCGATAAACGGGCGCCAGTTGGTGTTTGATGCAATTAAACAGGTATTGAAGGAGCGGGGTTCTGAGTTGACTGCGGCTTTGTTTTCCCGTTACGGGCTCGCGCCGCGGCCCGGCGCATCGATTAAGGCCATTATGGAAGCATCCGGACGTGCTGTGACCGGCGGAGATCCGCTCGTTGAACAGGCGGAAGAACTGATCAAAAAAGCGTTCGTGGAAAAAGCCGTGCTGGTGAAAGAACTTCCGGCCGTTATTAAAGAGGCAAAGGAGCGGAATATCAAAGTGGTTGCAATTTCCGCCTGGCCGGACACGGTTGCCAAAGAGGTGATGAAGAAAACCGGATTGGATACTCTCGGCGTGGATATAGTTGCCATGGACAGCCAGGATCCGATTTTCCCCCGGGCTGACCATTGGCTGCGCATTCTTAAACAGCGCGGTCAGGAAGACATTCCGGTCATCGCGCTGGTCAGTTCGCGTGCAGCCTGCAAGGGCGCTTTAACCGCAGGAATAACCTGTGTGGCATTGCCGGACGCTTATACTGCGTATGAGGATTTTACGGGAGCAAAAGCCGTTTTGAATACGTTTTCTGACTTGTCCGCCAGGGAATTGATCGATCTGGTCAGCCGTCGCTGATGCGGATTCCGGCTGTTTATAAAAAAGGCTGAACCGTCTGGTTCAGCCTTTTGTCTGTCGTTCATTCAACCCGCAGACAAAAAAAAGAGCCGCAAGATGCAGCTCTTTTTTTCAGGAGGGGTGAAGCTTAACTTTTACGTTTCATTACGAAGAACACAACAACAGCAAGAACAGTTGCGCCGATAATCGCGAAGAGAATTCCCTTGCCGGAGACTGATTCATCCGCTGTTTCTTTTTTCGCGGGAACAACATCCTCAACCAGTTCGGAATCCGAAGATTCCGTCAGATTTGTATTGGCAACAACGGGGGGCGGCGGCGGCGGAATCTTCTCAAGAGAGATATCAACGGCTTTATCTTTGCCTGTCAAGACCTCCGTTTTGGAGATATACCCGTCATTTTTCAACTCAATCTGGGTTTCCTTTTCGATTAATTGTTCAATCGGAGTCACCCCGACGAGTGTGCCCTTAATGAACACCTGCGCACCGGAGGGCTGGCTCTTAATCATGACGTAGGGCATGGCTTTGAGGTCAATACGGACCTGTTTTGCCGATTCGGGCGTGACATCTATCTTCTGCGAGTAGTAACGGGGCGCACGGGCTTCCATCGAGACCTTTTTGCCGA
>JALOTS010000162.1 GCA_025457785.1 Pontiellaceae bacterium
GTTGGCAGGGAACACAAGGTCCAGCCCAAGGATATCGTTGGCGCAATTGCTGGTGAGACTGGTATTCCCGGAAAAGCGATCGGGGCAAATGAATGCGCCAAAATCATGACTGGCGCCATGGTTCCAGACGGTGCCGACTGCGTGATCATGGTCGAGCATACCGAGGTCGTTTCAGAAAACACCATCCGCTTTGTCAAAGAGCAGACAAAAGACAACATCTGTTTTAGAGGCGAAGATATCCGGGCCGGTGATGTTGTCCTCTCCAGGGGTGATCTCATTCAGCCGCAGCATATCGCCGTGCTGGCAACGGTCGGCTGCATTGCACCGATGGTTGCCCGCAGACCGCGCGTCGGCGTGATTGCCACCGGCAGCGAGCTGGTCGAGCCGTCCGAAAAGGCGACCGGCGCAAAAATCCGCAACAGCAACGGCTGGCAACTGGCGGCGCAGGCGGAACAGATGAATTGTATTGTCAACTATTACGGAATTGCCGAAGACACCGAAACGGTACTGGATGCGCTCATTAAAAAAGCGATTTCAGAAAACGACGTGCTCCTGCTTTCCGGCGGCGTTTCGGTGGGCGATTTTGACCTGATTCCCGGCATTCTGAAACAAAACGGCATCGAACTGCTTTTTGACCGGGTGGCCATTAAACCGGGAAAACCGTCCACCTTCGGTACCGGTCAAAAAATACGCTGCTTTGCTCTGCCCGGAAATCCCGTAGCCACCTTCATCCAGTTTGAAACGCTGGTGAAGCCGTTTCTCTATAAAATGGCGGGACATTCGTTCCGCCCGCGAACCGTGCGCGCCAAAATCCAATGCGATATAAAACGGAATACTGAAGGCCGGACCGTCACCCTTCCGGTGCGCTTCACCGCAATCGATCAGGTGACCCCGGTGGTTTACCACGGCTCCGCGCATATCAATGCCATGTGCGAGGCCGACGGGCTGCTCTTCATCCAGACATCGGAAACCTCAATTAAAAAAGGCGACGAAGTCGATGTTCGATTGTTATAACAGACGCATCAATTATCTGCGGATTTCCGTGACGGATCTCTGTAATCTGCGCTGCATCTACTGCATGCCGGAGGAAGGGATTCAACTGATTCCCCATGAACAGATTCTTTCGCTGGAGGAAATCCGGGACATCACAAAAGCCGCCGTCGCTCTGGGCGTGGATAAAGTCCGGCTGACCGGCGGCGAACCGCTGGTACGCCGTAATATCGTCTATCTGGTCGAAATGCTTTCGCAGATCGAAGGTATTCGGGATCTGGCAATGACCACCAACGGCATCCTGCTGGATCAGTTTGCAAAACCGCTGAAGAATGCGGGACTGCACCGGCTGAATGTCAGCCTTGATACCCTTGATCCCGAACGATTCCGGACCATGACCCGGATCGGCAACGTACAGGATGTTCTGAGAGGCCTTGACGCCGCCAAGGCTGCCGGATTTAAAACCATCAAACTCAACTGCGTTATTGCGGAAAGCCCGCAGGAACCCGACGCACTTGCTGTAAGTGCATATGGCCGGAAACACGGCTTCGAGGTACGCTGCATCCGCCGCATGAATATCCGGGAAGGCTCCTTCTGGACCATCGAAGGCAGCGACGGCGGCAACTGCAAATCCTGCAACCGGCTCCGCCTCACAAGCAATGGAAACATCTATCCCTGCCTGTTCAATGACATTCATTATTCCGTCAAAGAACTGGGCGTTGAACAGGCCTTGCTCGCGGCGGTCGGAAACAAGCCGGAGTCTGGACATAAAAGCGAACGGAATCAGTTTTACGCCATGGGAGGATAAAAACAGGAATTATGGAGATAAAGTAAATCCACAGATTACACAGATTTACACAGATTCTTTTCATGGCAAAAACTTCTAATCCTGAAAATCTGTGAAATCTGTGGATAAAACAGGCGTTGAGCAGTGCATAACGGGGAAGAAACAATCCACAGATTGCACAGATTAACACAGATTTTTGCAGGACAGAAAATGCTAACCCCGAAAATTGATGGAGGAGAAATATAATGAAAGATGAGCGAACATATAAGATCATTGGCGCCTGCATGGAAGTGCATAAGCATCTCGGATGCGGTTTTCTTGAGGCGGTCTATCAGGATGCCTTAGAGCAAGAGTTTATCCTTCAGGGCATTCCATATCAGAGGGAAGCTGAACTGTCCGTTTTCTATAAAGGTAAAAAGCTTAACAGCTCGTATCGGGTAGACTTTTATTGCTATGACGAAATACCAGTTGAGTTGAAGGCCTTAACAGCAATGTCTGGAACTGAAGAGTCTCAGATTTTAAATTATTTGAAGGCATCCGAAACGCACGTGGGGTTGTTAGTCAACTTCGGCAAACCCAGCCTGGAATACAAGCGATATGTCCATTGAAAAAAAGAACGATCCACAGATTACACAGATTTTTAATCCTGAAAATCTGTGAAATCTGTGGATAAAAACAGGTGTTGAGCAGTACATACGACAGGAGAAGAGAGATCCACAGATTACACGGATTAACACAGATTTTTTGCAGCGCAGAAATTTTTAATCCCGAAAATCTGTGAAATCTGTGGATGAAAAAACAGGTGTTGGGCCGTACATACGGAAGAAAAAGAGCAATCCACAGATTACACAGATTTACACAGATTTTTGCAGGGCAGAAAATTTAATCCCGAAAATCTGTGAAATCTGTGGATAAAAACAGACATACGACAGGAAAAGAGAAATCAACATGAACAAACTTACCCATCTTGACGAAAAGGATCGGCCGGCGATGGTCGATGTCAGTGTGAAACCGCCGATGTTCCGCGTCGCAAAAGCGGAAGGTTTCATCAAGCTGGCGCCGGAAACGGTCGGGCTGATCAACGGCAATCAAATCAAAAAAGGCAACGTGCTGATCACGGCGGAGCTGGCAGGAATTCAGGCGGCAAAAAAAACATCCGATCTGATTCCGCTCTGCCACCCGCTCCTGCTTTCCGGAGTTCAGGTTGAAACCACGCTGCTTGATGACGGAGTTCAGGTTTTCAGCGAAGTTAAATGCACCGGACAAACCGGTGTCGAAATGGAAGCTCTCACTGCGGTCAGCGTTGCTTTGCTGACCATCTACGATATGTGCAAAGCCGTCGACAAAGAGATGAAACTTGGAGGAATCCGTCTGGTCGAAAAAACGAAGGCGGTGCTTCCGCGAGCTAACCTTAAACAAGAAATTTAACCGCGAATGAACACTAATTAATTCGCGCCCATTCGCGTTCATTCGCGGTTCTCTACTACCGGATTGGGCCTGGTATTTAAAGTTAATCGAAGGAAAAAAATGAGCATTAAAATTGTATCCGTTAATATCTCAAAAGAAAAAGGCACGGTTAAGAAGCCGGTTTCATCCATCACGCTGACCCCGAACGGCATTGAAGGAGATGCCCACGCGGGAAGCTGGCATCGCCAGGTCAGCCTGCTGGCGCAGGAAAGCATCGATAAATTCGGAAAGACGGAAAACCGCACCTTTGCTCCGGGCGAGTTCGCGGAGAATATCACGACACAAGGCATTGACCTGACAAAGGTCAACCTACTCGACCGTTTTATAGTCGGCGGGGCTGAACTGGAGGTCACCCAGATCGGCAAAAAATGTCACGGCGACGGCTGCGCTGTTTTTAAAGAAGTCGGCAAATGTGTCATGCCGAAAGAAGGCATCTTCTGCCGGGTACTGCGCGGCGGAACACTCAAGGCCGGCGACGACATCGCATATTTTCCCCACACCCTGCGAATCGGCATCATCACCCTGAGCGATCGCGCCAGCCGGGGCGAATATGACGATCTCAGCGGCCCGCAGATTCAACGTGACCTCGAAGCGCACTTCAGCAAACGTCACTGGAATCTCTCCTGTATTCTCAGGCTCATCCCGGACGATGCGGCACAATTGAAAAGCTCGCTGGAAAAACTGATCGACGCAAGCGCCGATATTATTTTCACCACCGGCGGAACAGGCATCGGGCCGAGGGACATCACGCCGGATGTTGTCGCGCCGATGCTCGACAAACCGCTGCCCGGCATCATGGAATTCATCCGCATGAAATACGGCGAAACGATTCCTTCCGCGCTGCTCAGCCGCTCGGTGGCCGGAACGATCGGCGGCACGCTGGTCTATACCCTGCCCGGCAGCGTCAAAGCGGTCAAAGAATACACGGCGGAAATTCTAAAAGCACTGGAACACGCCCTCTTCATGATCCACGGAATCAACTCCCACTAAAAAGCCGCCGCCGGGCATCTCTACTGTGACCCTATCGATATGTTTAGCGGTGCATATCGTCTTTTTTCTCAGGAGAACCTCAAAGACAAACAACATAAAGAAAGCAGAATGAACGATGACGGGTATAACAAAAAAATTTATGGCTGCCTGGATAATCACAGGCTGTTTAACGGGAAGAACGCCGGCCGCAGAAGAACTGATCATGCTCAGGCAGCAGCTCAATGAACTATCCGCCAAAATTGAGCAGCTTGAAACGGAGCAGTCCGGAAAATCCGAAACCGGTCTCATAAAAAACAAAGCTCCCGGCTGGTCATCCGATACAAAATTCACAGGCGACTTTATGTATATATATCTATGTCAGTTTGTCGACAGCGACAGTCCGGAAACCGCAGACCAAAACCGTCAGCGCGTTCGCCTGCGTGCCGGTGCCTTCGGCAAAGTAACGGACCGCATTGACTACGGCATCCGGCTGGCGACCGGCGGTGCCAGTGCGGTAAACGCCAACCAGGACATCGACGGAGGATCAAAAAAAGAAGTCCGGTTCGATCAATATTACGTCGACCTGCACCCGGAACTGCTGCACGGCATGCACCTGTTCATGGGAAAAATTCCTCAGCCCTGGCTGAACCGCACCGGCCTGATCTGGGACAGCGATCTCAATCCGGAAGGAATCGCCGCCGTCTGCACAGGCACTTCAAGCAACGGGCTAAATCTCATGGCAAACTTCGGCAGTTTTGTCATACGGGAAAACGGGAGCGATGATCTTCGGCTCTGGTCGGCGCAGGTCGCAGGTGAAACAGAACTCACCGGCACAACGGCCCGTCTCGGCTTGAGCGGCTTTTATTATCAGAATGAGAAAAATCAGGGTGCGGTTTCCGGCATGACCACCGGCGCAAATACCCCCGGAACCGGATTTAATCTGATAGAGTGCTTCGGATCGGTCGATCTAAAGTCCCCGCTGCCGGTTAATCTGACCGGCCAATACGTGGTAAACACAGAAGCAGCCGTCCGTCATAATTCCGCAGGGCTGTTCGGCATCATGGTCGGAAACGCCAAATCAAAGGGGGCCTGGGAGGCCGGTTACAACTATCGCATTACCGAAACCGATGCGGTTCCCGACGGATTCAATGAGGCCACATTCGGAGGCGGACGAACCGGAACAAAGGGACACTCCATTCTGCTCAAATATTGCGTCACTAAAAATGTTTTCGGTCAATTCGCCGGGTCACTGGCAACCGACACTCAAAACAGACGCATCGACATTTACCAGCTCTGCGTAAACTTCAGATTTTAAACCCTGCGTCACCGGTTATCAGGAGAACCCGGTTGAAATAAAAAAAAGATCGGCGGCTGTATCGGCGGGGGCGGACAGCCCCACGGCGCCACCGACGAAATCCGTGCCAAACGGACGGCGGGAATCTACACGGATGATGAAAAATCGGT
>JALOTS010000163.1 GCA_025457785.1 Pontiellaceae bacterium
ATGGCGATGCCCGGTTTGAATCCATTCTGGAGTGGATCTATGGTGCCTTCGAGCAGACATCGGATTGCGACGGGTTTTAAGCTTTCCGCTGCCGTTCTTTGTCAAACTGTTGAAAACGGTTGATACCGGTTTTCAATCGTTGTAGTCTGCACGAATCTTATTTGGAGGAGGTTTAAAATGAGTAAATCACTGCTGTGGGCTTTATTGCTGATTGTTCTGTGCGCGCTTTTTTTTATTTTTACCGGAGGCAGCACCAAGATTGAAATTTTTTCATTGGCGTTTTCGCTGAAAACGTCGGTTGCCCTGCTGATTTTTACCGCAATCGGAACGACGATCGGAGTTTTGCTTAAATGACCGATGCCGTTTTTATCGGCCCTGAAATTGATCCGGCGCGAATTGCGCCGGACGTGATCATTTACCCCGGCTGCCGGATTTCGGGAGAAAGAACATCTATCGGCCCCGGCTGCGAAATCGGGGCCGAAGGGCCTGTCACAATTGAAAACTGTCAACTGGGGCGCGGTGTAAAACTCAAAGGCGGCTTTTTTTCCGGCGCGGTGTTTTTTGACGGCGCAGGCATGGGCGGCGGCGCTCATGTGCGTGAAGGCACGATTCTGGAAGAAGAAGCGAACGGGGCACATACGGTCGGTTTGAAGCAAACCGTTTTGTTTCCGTTCGTTACACTCGGAAGCCTGATTAATTTCTGCGATATCCTGATGGCGGGCGGCACCGGACGCAGAAATCACAGTGAAGTGGGTTCGTCTTATATTCATTTTAATTTTACGCCGCATCAGGACAAGGCCACGGCATCTCTGGTCGGCGATGTGCCGCGCGGCGTTTTGCTGAACCGGCGGCCGGTTTTTCTCGGCGGGCAGGGCGGGCTGGCCGGTCCGGCGCGTATTGAATACGGATGTGTGATCGCCGCCGGCGGAATCTGCCGAAAAGATGTGCTGTCGGAAAATCAGTTGTGTGTTCCTTCTGTTCCGGCGGAACAGACTGTTCCGTATGATCAGGGCGTTTATAAAAACATTGATCGCATCGTCGGAAACAGCCTTCTGTATATCGGGAACATCCGTGCGCTGAAGGCGTGGTACTCCGTGGTTCGCGCGGGTTTTATCCGGGATGAATTTGACCGCGCCTGCTTTAACGGGGCACAGGCCAATCTGGATCTGATATTGAAAGAACGCATTCAGCGGCTGGAACAATTCGCCGGGAAAATGGAATACTCTTTCCAAACATTGGAAAAGGACGGCGCATTTCCGGGATTTGGAAAAAAACAGCGGGAGTTTTCCAGTGTATGGAAAACAATCCGCGCGGCGCTTGAAGCGCCGGTGAACACGGCGGCGGATGCGGATTTGCTGGCCGGAATTAAAGCCGCCGGCAGGGAAAATTATATTGCGGCGATTCAATCGCTGGGCGAAGGCGCGCGCACCGGCGCGGTAACCTGGCTTCAATCCATTGTGGATGAAGCGGCGGAACAGTGGAGTTAAGGGAGAATAAGGATGGGAAAGCTTTTTGGAACGGACGGGGTTCGCGGTATGGCCAACATGGGCAATATGACGGCGGAGCAGGCGCTCGAAATCGGTCGCGCAGTGGCCTATGTCTGCAAGGAATATCATAAGGAGCGGGGGACACGTCCGCGTATCGTTATCGGCAAGGATACCCGTCTGAGCGGGTATATGCTTGAAAACGCATTGACCGCCGGGGTCTGTTCGATGGGTGTGGATGTGCTTCTGCTGGGGCCTCTTCCGACACCCGGCGTGGCGTTTATTACTCAGGATATGCGCGCCGATGCGGGAATTGTTATTTCGGCCTCGCACAATCCATATCATGACAACGGAATTAAAATTTTTTCGCGAACCGGATACAAACTGCCTGATGCCGAGGAAGAGGAAATGGAACGGCTGATTTCGCAGCGCGCGTTGCGGGACGTTCGTTCAACGGAGGATGACATCGGCAAGGCCAGGCGCATTGATGATGCCGCCGGGCGCTACATCGTTTTTTGCAAAAACACCTTTCCGGAAGAGCTGACACTGGACGGGATGAAGATCGCGATCGATTGCGCCAATGGCGCCTCCTATAAAGTCGCGCCGACCATTTTTTCTGAGCTGGGCGCGGCGGTCTCGGCCATTCATGTTTCTCCCGACGGGATGAACATTAATGACCGGTGCGGGTCGCAGTACACAGATGATCTGAAAGCCGCAGTGCTGAAAACCGGATCGGATATCGGGCTGGCGTTTGACGGCGATGCCGACCGGCTGATTGTGGTGGACGAGACCGGTACGGAGCTGTCCGGCGATCAGATTATGGCCATCTGCGCCGCTCATTACAGGAGAAAAGGGCTTCTTAAAAACAATAAAGTGATCTGCACGGTGATGAGCAATGTCGGATTTCTGGCGGCGATGAAGGATCTGGGCATTGAGGCCGTTGCGACACCGGTCGGGGATCGTCATGTGCTGGAGCGGATGATCGAGGAGGATGCTGTGCTGGGCGGCGAGGCATCCGGACATATTATTTTTCACAATCACCATTCCACGGGCGACGGCATTGTTGCCGCGCTGCAACTGCTGGCGATTTTGCGGGAAACCGGCAAGCCGCTTTCCGGGCTGGCCGCCGTGATGCGTGTGTTTCCGCAAAAGCTGATCAATATTGATGTTACGAAGAAACCGCCGCTGGAAAACCTTCCGGAACTGAACGTCGCCGTTGAAAAAGCGGAGGCGGAATTAGGTGATCAGGGACGCATTCTCATCCGCTATTCCGGAACACAGCCGATGTGCCGTGTGATGGTGGAGGGGCCGACGGAAGAGATGACCGGACGGATCGCCTCTGAACTTGCGACCGCTGTGCGAGGTTGTATCGGAGCATGATGTTTTTTTTAAGGCCTTTGAAATCTTCTTGTTGACGCGAAGGGGTGTCTTGTTTAAACTGGCGCTGAAATTCGGAGGGTGTTGAAATGAAAGATGTAAAACGTGAAGAGCTTGATGATTATTCAGCTCTTGAGGAAATTCTTCCGGGTTTGACCTGGTTTTTTGTTCTGGATTCGGTGCCCGAAATGGTCGCCGTTTTGAATTCGGATGCCCAGTGCGTCTGGGTGAATAAAGGGTTTTCTGATTATGCCGGACAGTCCCGGAGGGAGTGCATCGGAGAGCTGTTTTACAAGCTTTTGCGTCTGAGTAAACTAAAAGAGTTTCTCGAAATCGCATCCGTCAGGCAGGCCTCCGAAATTTACACCGATCCTTCCACCTTGAAAAAAATACAATGTCAGGTGAGTCCTGTTTTTTCGGGCAGCGGCTCGCTCAGCGGCTACATCGTTGCTGCGCGGGATGTCACGGATGTGATTCAGAAGGAAGAAATTTTGAAAGTGGTAAAAGAACGGGAACTGCGTGCCCGGTCGAGAAATGAAGTTTTTTCAGCGAAGTTGTGTTGTGAGTTTCGAACCGCATTGACGGGGGTTATCGGAATGGCGCAGTTTTTAAAAGACACCCGGCTGGACACGGAGCAGGCCGATTATGTAGCAACGATGGATTCGTGCAGCAGCAAGATGATGGAACTGATTGACGGGTTGATTCGCGATGAAAAGGAGGAGGGGCAGGTTGAACAATATCCTGAATTCAGCGGGTCTGTATCCGTCGCACAGGTTGCCAGCGCACCGAACCGTGCCCGGAGCGTTAATCTGACCGGATTGAAAATTCTGCTGGCGGAGGATAATCTGGTGAATGCGAAAGTCGTCTCCAAAATGCTGGAGGGACTGGGCGGAGCGGTGGATGTCGCTGTTAACGGACAGATCGCCTGTGAACGGGTGGCTTCGAATCCGTATGATCTTGTTTTGATGGATTGTGAAATGCCGGTGATGGATGGATATACGGCAACCCGGCGGATTCGTCTGTCCGGGAAAGTTCGTTTGCCTGTGATTGCGCTGACGGCTCATGCCACGGATGATGCACAGCGGCTGTGCGAGGAGGTTGGAATGAATGCGTATATGTCCAAGCCCGTTCGCAAAGAGCAGTTGTGTCAGGTGATTCAGCAGGTGCTTAAGAGACAAAACTAGAAAAAAGGGGTTTTTCCGGCACACTTTAAGCTTTATGTTTGCTGAAAGGAAAGGTAACGTCTAAGCACATTGTTGGGTGAGTGGATAGGTGGGAAGGTCTAATGAGAAAGAATGTGAATAGTGCTTTGGCATCCGGTGGAGCTGCGGTTTTTTGCGCGGCGGCGACCGTGATGGTTGGACGTCAGGCGGAGGGGGCTTTTTCATTGATGGGCAATCTGGATATTTTCGCCTTTCATGCGGCGCTTCTTTTTCTGATTTTTCACTTTTTTAAATTACTTCGGTATTATCTGGTTTTCGTCTGTCTGCTGGCCGGCGTGGGTCTTTGTTCCGTGCTGGGATCCGTTTCGGATGGACGGCTCCTGCTGGTGACGGTTCTGTTTTTCTGTTTGGGGGCGGGCTCCGTTTCAATGAAGAAAGTTTATTTCTTTCCTCTCAGGAAAGCAGCTATGCCGCTGGGCGGGTGGGTCGCCGTTTTTGTTTTGCTGGATGTTCTGACGGAATTGATCTCCGGAAACCCGGTGGCAGAAGTCCCGGTTAAATTCAGAGTTATCGCGCTTGCTGCGGGTTTGGCTCTGGGGGGTGTCGGCAGGCTGGTCCGTTCCGTTGCTGTAAAGCAGTACGGCGAGGGTGTGGAGTCTCTCTTTCTGCTGGATCCAACGGCCTGGCCGACTTCGATACTTGTTCCGAAGGCTAAACCGGCGGCATATGGAACGAGTGTGAAACCGGCGGCGGGAACCGTTTCTGTTCCGTTGCCGAAGAGGGAAGAAAGTCCCGATACAAAGAAATCTATTCTGGATGCAAAACTGGCCGCGATGTGCGGTGGAACTGATGCGAAATCGGCGGCAGGCGCGCCTTCGAAAGGGGCAGGCGGAGCCGCTTCGTCCGGCGGGAAAACACCGGGCGAGTCCGCTTCGAAAGTTTCGCCGAAAGCAACCACTGAAACCGGTAAGATTGTTTCCAGTGTGGATTTTTCTTGATGCGGATCAGATGGTTTAACCTTAATTATGGATGGGATGAGTATGGTAACTCAAATATTGATAATTCTCTGTGCTTTTGCTGTGTTCAATACGGTGTTCTGTCTTCTCATTCTGAAATCCTTCAGGGATTCAACGGAAAAGATTTCCCGGCTCTCGCTGGATATGGCCCGTATTCAGACATCTCAGCAGGACGGAGCGGGGTCTTCCCCGGCAGGCGGATCCTCGCTGATGGATTCAATTAAGAAATATGACTCCCATTTTTCTATTATTGCCTCCACTTTGTCTGCATTTCAGGATTCTGCTGACAAGGGACTTAAACGGGTGGATCGGGAAATGACACGTATTGAAAGTCTGGTTGTCGGGATGCGTGACTATCTGTCGGAATCAAATGAGCAAACCGCCCGTCTTCAGGAAGGGTACGATTATGCGGTTTTAAAGAAATTTGTCCGTCCGGTTATTCAGGTGATTCACGGTCTCGAATCATTGGAAAAGCGTTTGCCGAAGGCTCCTGAGGCGGACGAGGTGCGGGCGAACTGGATGGAATTGCTCGATTTGCTTGAGCATAGCGGGATTGAGCGGTTTGATGTTGAGGTGGGGGCTCCCTATTCAGATTTGCGGAAAGAGGCTGAGGTTGTGACGACAAAAGAAATTACG
>JALOTS010000164.1 GCA_025457785.1 Pontiellaceae bacterium
CACCCGCATCGGGAATTATGCGTTCAACAATTGCTCCGGACTGACGAACATCACGCTCCCTTCCGGGGTCACTGACATCGGGAACGGTGCGTTCAATCATTGCGACGGGCTGACGGGCCGCCTCACGATTCCCGCCGGGGTCACCAACATCGGGAGTTCTGCGTTCTCTTACTGCTCCGGGTTGACGGGTCTCACGTTCTCCGCCGGGGTAACAACCATCGGGGATTCTGCGTTCTCCTATTGTGAAGGGCTGACGGGCAGCATCACGATTCCCGCCGAAGTCACCTACATCGGAGGTTCTGCGTTCTGGTATTGCTCCGGGCTGACGGGTATCACGATCCCTGCCGGGGTCACCTATATCGGAAGTTATGCGTTCCGTTTTTGCTCCGGGATGACGGCCTTTGATGTGGACGATCTTAATTCCGCCTATTGCAGCGTGGACGGGGTTTTGTATAACAAAACCCGAACCCGGCTCATCCAGTGTCCGGGCGGCAAGACGGGCGGCTTGGTGGTTCCAGACAGCGTTACCGGCATCGCGGATTGGGCGTTCAATGATTGCGACGGGCTGACGGGTGTTACGATTCCCTCCGGAGTCACCAGCATCCCGGATTATACGTTCAATGATTGCGACAGGCTGACATCCTTTACGGTGGATGCCCACAATTCATCCTATTGCAGTGCGGACGGGGCTTTGTATAACAAAACCCGAACCCGGCTCATCCAATGTCCGGGCGGCAAGACGGGCGGTTTGGTTATTCCAAACAGCGTTACCAACATCGGGAACTTTGCATTCCATTTTTGTTCCGGGCTGATATCCATTACCGTGGACTCCCTCAATTCCGCCTACAGCAGTCTCGACGGGGTTTTGTATAACAAAGCCCAAACCCTGCTTATCCAATGTCCGGGCGGCAAGACGGGCGGTTTGGTTGTTCCGGACAGCGTTACCGGCATTCGGGATGAAGCGTTCAGGAATTGCGACGGGCTGACGAGTGTTACGATTCCCGCCGGGGTCACCAATATCGGGATTGGCGCGTTCCATGTTTGCGACGGGCTGAAATCCATTACCGTGGATGACCTTAATCCCGTTTATAGCAGTGTGGACGGGATATTGTATGACAAAACCCTGACCCGGCTCATCCAGTGTCCGGGCGGTAAAACGGGCGGGCTGGTTATTCCGAACAGTGTTACCAACATCGGGAATTTGGCGTTCCGTGAATGCTCCGGACTGACGACTATCACGATCCCTGCCGGAGTCACCCGCATCGGGAATGATGCGTTCTATAACTGCTCCGGGCTGACGGGAGTCTATTTTCTGGGCGATGCTCCAGCGCATGGTATCCTTATGTTCGGCAATTCCCCCGCGACCGTCTATCGTGTGTCTGACACCGCCGGCTGGCCGGCAGTTCCGACCTCGTGGGCCGGTCGTCCGACCGCGCTGTGGAACACGGATTCAGGTCGCGCCGCCGCCGTGCTTCCTGCTTTATAGGCCCTTTGGAGAAGGGCTTAATCGACAAAGGGCCTAATCGATCTTGAATAATCAGTTTTCACGGCTAGTATGGAGAGCCTGTTGTTGAAATCGAATGGTATCAGGAAAACAAAAAGAGGTGTTGTATGACGTATGATGTTGGAAATATCGGGCGCGACGCCGCACGGAAAGTTGCGCTGGGGATTGCTGGTCTGCTGGGAATCGCCGGGCTGAGCGGCTGTGTCGCTCCGCAGGTTTCTCCGCGCATGGGTTCGGTTGACGGGGCAGTCAATGTTAAGGATTTTGGCGCTGCGGGCGACGGGAAGGTCGATGATACGCAGGCGATTCAAAAGGCACTGAATGCCGCAACAACCAACGGCGGAGTTTGTTTTCTGCCCGCCGGAAGCTACCGGATTGACGGGTCGCTGACCGTTCCCGAGAGTGTGATGATGAAAGGGTCGTATGAGGGCATTCCGCATCCGAAATATCCCATCGGAACCGTGCTGCATATTTATGGCGGAAAGGGCGACGAAAACGGAATACCAACCATTATTCTGAAATTTAATGCAGGCGTTCGGAATCTGATGATTCATTATCCCGAACAGCAGGCGCCGCCTCATGTCATTCCCTATCCTTGGACGATCCGCATTGACGGCGAAATGTGTCAGGTGGTGGATGTGGCCATGACCAACCCCTATCAAATGATTGACACGGGAAGCAAAGTGAACGAACTGCACTTCATCCGCAATGTATTCGCCTGCCCGCTCAAAACCGGGATTTATATCGACCAGTGTTATGATATCGGCCGGATTGAAAACGTTCATCTGAATCCCAATCTGTGGAAACGGATCGGTCTGGAGCCGATGCTGCCCGCTCCGCCGAAGGGTTTCGCGGGAACCGAAGATGCTTACTGGAATAAAATACTTATTCCGTATCTGAAGGAAAATCTGGTGGGCTTCAAGATCGGTAAAACCGACTGGGAGTATATCAGCAATTGTTTCGTCATTTTTGCCAAGCAGGGCTTTTTATTCGATGATTTCGGTTATGGGCCCGGAAATGCCATTGTGACGCAGTCCGGTTCAGATATTGCACCGATCGGCGTTCAGGTGAACCAGACGCAGCCCCATGCCGGTATTCAGTTTGTGAACTGCCAGTTTATGTCAACGGTTCGAACCGGTCCGAAAAACAAGGGGCCGGTAAAGATTACCAGCAGCGGATTCTGGGTGATCGATGAAACTTTGGAGCAGATCGTTCATGAAAGTCCGGGCACAATGATTCTGAACGCCTGCCATTTCAGCAACTGGGACATGCCGGGCAAAGGGGTTCCCTGTATCCGGGCCGCGGCAGGTCGATTGATCCTGAGCAACTGCGAGTTTATGCAGAAGGACAAGAAAAGTGTAATCCTCGAAAAGAACTTTGTTGCCGGCACGATTACGGGCTGCCAGTTCCGCAACGGGTCGATTACCAACAGCTCGAAAGGCAGGCTGGAGCTGTTTGCCAATATCTATGAGTAGATCTGAAACGCGGCATCGAACCTTCGGACGGGGGTTCGAAACCGTGAAAGGCGCTTATGAAAAAGAATCGTCCGGGAACGGTGTGTCACCGAAGAACGGTGCTTGGTTTCTCCGGGCGGGACTGGATGCCGCTTTTGTTCCTGAGCCTGGTTTTTCATGCAGGACTTTTCGGGGAGACGGAATCTGCCCGGACGGAATCGGAATACTCGTTTGCCTATCTGGGCGACCTGCATATTGACCAGACCGCGCATCATGATTTTGAGTGGCTGAAAGCCAATAAACCCAATGATCTTCAGCAGATTGAAGGATATGTTCGCAGCACGGACACTTATACGTCCCGTTTGTTGAAGCAGATCCGAACGCTGGCGGAGTTGAGCGGGGGGCGGATAAAGCGGGTCATTCAGGCGCAGTTCGCCTATGCCAAACAGATGATCAAACAGAATCTGGGCGATCTTCCCTTTATTTCCGTGAAGGGCAATCACGATATCACCGGGCCGGGCGCCGTGGACGCATATAACCGGTTTATGCTGCCGTGGATGTCGGCGGAGTGCGGCAAACCTGTGGATTCGGCATCGTTTTATTTTATGCAGGGGCCGGATTTGTTTGTCATCTTTGACGTTTATCACCATGCGGATCTGAACTGGCTGAAGAAAGCGTTGAAACACAATCCGCACCGGCATGTTTTTGTTGTGATGCATCCGCCGGTTGTTCCCTGCAGCGCCCGGTCCGCATGGCATTTTTTATCAAAGCCGGGTGAGTTGAAAAAGCGTGAAGTCTTGCTGAACATACTGGGCCGTTCCAAGGCAATTGTTTTAACCGCCCATTTGCACAAATACAGTCTTCTGGGCAGAAAAACGCCGAAAGGAACCTTTGTGCAATTCAATATGGGCAGTGTAATCAGTTTTTCGCCGGTAACGGTTGAAGATGAGGTGCGGGGCGTTGAGTGTTACAACGGATCGCTGGTTGAGCTTGAGCCGGATTTTCAGCCCGAGACGATTGAGCTGCGCAAAAAGATACTGGACGACGAACGCGACTCAGTGACCTTTTTCGAATGCGCGGATTTTGGCGGCTATGCGGTTTTTCACGTCTCCGACGCAGCGGTTGCCGCTGATATCTATGCGGGCGATTCATCCGAAAAATGGAAAACCGTAAATTTAATTCAGTAAACTTAGGTTGACACCGGCGGGACATAAGCCTACAACCCTCCGCTCAACTGGCCTGTACATCGGGCCGCGCGCTGCAGTCGATGCAGCATCTTCTTTCCCTACACGTCCGGCAGGCAGAGAGTTTTTTAATATACCGGACGGAAAAGAAGGTTCATGAAATCACAAAATGTATTCGCGGCTCTGATCGAGCCGCTGCAACGTGCTGTCGCCGAAGAAGGCTACACCGCTCCCACACCTATTCAGCATCAGGCGATTCCGCACCTGCTGGAAGGGCGCGACCTGCTCGGCTGCGCGCAAACCGGCACAGGCAAAACCGCCGCGTTCACGCTGCCGCTCCTGCAGGAGCTGACATTGACTAAACGAACAGCGCCCGGCGGACGGCCGCGCGCGCTGATTCTCACCCCGACGCGCGAACTGGCCGCTCAGATCGGCGACAGTATTAAAACCTACGGACGCCACGTACAGGTTACGCATACGGTCATTTTCGGCGGAGTCGGACAGAATCCGCAGGTTCAGGCCATGCGTCGCGGGCTCGATGTGGTGGTTGCCACGCCGGGCCGTCTGCTCGACCTGATGGCGCAGGGCCATATTCATCTCGACCAGATCGAACTGTTCATTCTTGACGAAGCCGACCGCATGCTCGATATGGGCTTTATTCCCTCCGTCCGCAAGGTGATAGCAAAGCTTCCGAGGAAACGGCATTCGCTCTTTTTCTCGGCGACGATGCCGCCGGTCGTGGCGGAGCTGGCGAAAGAATTGCTGCACGATCCCGTGCAGATTACGATCGATCCGGGCCGGCCGACCGTCGAGCGCATTGCGCAGAAGCTGATGTTCGTTGATAAAGAAAACAAGGATGAGCTGCTGATTGATCTGATTGCCGATCACAATATGGACAAGGTGATTGTTTTTACCCGCACCAAACACGGTGCGGATAAAGTGGTTCGGCGGCTCGTTCAGGCGGGGATCAATTCGGCGGCTATTCACGGCAACAAGTCGCAGACCGCCCGCACAACGGCGCTGCATAATTTTAAAACCGGAAAACTCCGGGCAATGGTTGCTACCGATATCGCCGCGCGCGGTCTCGATGTGGACGGAATTACGCACGTCGTAAATTACGATCTGCCGGAAGAACCGGAAACCTATGTGCATCGCATCGGACGCACCGCCCGCGCCGGAACCGGCGGCGATGCCGTTTCGTTTTGCGCCGCCCGCGAGCGCGACTGGCTGCGTGACATTGAAAAACTGATTCGCAAGCCCATTCCCGTGGACCGCTCGCACTCATATCACTCGGAAACGGCGCGGCTCGCAACTGGTGCAGAGGCCCGGCCTGAACCGAAAGCCCGGCAGGGCGGACAGCGCCGTTCATCCGGCCCGTCGTTACACGGAGCAAGCCGCAGCGGCGGACAAACCCGCGCGCCGCGTCCGGCGCATAAAGGCGGATCTTTTTCGCCCGGCCGCCGCTCACAGCACCGCTGATCAGGCCCTTCGTTTGAAGGTTCGATCATTTTTGCGCGGCCCGAAAATGAAGTGGTGGAGACTTTTCGAAGGAAAGAATGATTTTTTGACTTTTTTGCACGTTGAGCTAAAGCGGTTCGGCAGGGGCCATGCAGAATGAGCACAAGCGGTCATCCCGTCAGAAGTGAACTCCGCTTCCCTGGGGTCAAACGATGCGGCAGGGTTTTTGTTATTTTAGTGTCGGTTTTTTTACCCGTCATCAGGCATAAATAAACGAGATGGCAGAGAGAATCTCAGAAAAATTGTGTGAATCGGCTGTGCAAAAGGCGGTGGAGTCCTGTCTTTTACCCTGGTTCGCCCAGAATCAACGCGATTTGCCCTGGCGCAAAAACCGTACGTTGTACCGCGTCTGGGTGGCGGAAATTATGCTCCAGCAGACACGCGTCGATACAGTGATCGATTATTATCGCCGCTGGATGAAAGCCTTTCCCTCCTGGCGGGCGCTTGCCGCCGCGCCGCAGAGCGATGTGCTGAAGTGCTGGGAGGGGCTCGGCTACTATTCCCGCGCCCGCAATCTGCATGCCGCCGCTAAAATCGTTGTCGCTGAATACAACAGTTTTTCCAGAGGATGGAACGTTGAACCGCGAATGAACGCGAATGAACGCGAAAAATCCCGGACATTAGAAAAAGCGAAGGGAAAGAGCGTACGAAGTCATGAAAGGCAACTGCGTTGCTTTCCAGGGATTGGAAACTATACGGCGGCGGCGATTGCGAGTCTGGCGTTTAACGAAGATGCGGCCGTGGTGGACGGCAATGTGATCCGCGTGCTGAGCCGTCTGTTTGCCTTTGGCGGCGACACGAAGTCGGCGGCGGGAAAAAAACAGATGCAGGCGTGGGCGGATGAACTGCTGGTCAAGGGTCGCGCCGGAGAGTTTAACGAGGCGATGATGGAACTCGGTGCGCTGGTCTGCCTGCCGAAAAATCCGCAGTGTTCGGTCTGTCCGCTCAAAAAAGTTTGCTCCGCTTTTATGAAAGGTAAGCCGTCCTTCTATCCGGTGATGGAGAAAAAGAAAAAAGTTCCGCATATTGTTGTCGGTGCGGCAGTGACGCTGAACCGGAGGGGCGAGGTGCTGATTGCGCAGCGCCGCGAAGGCGACATGCTGGGCGGACTTTGGGAATTTCCCGGCGGCAAACAGGAGCCGGGGGAAACGATTGAAGTGTGTATTGTCCGCGAATTAAAAGAGGAACTGGGAATCAACGTGGAAGTCGGTGGTTTTTTAATGACCGTCAAGCACGCCTACAGCCATTTTTCGATGACCATGCACGTTTACTTCACCAAAATCATCTCCGGCCGTCCGCGCCCGATTCATTGCGCCGACTGCAAATGGGTTAAAATTCCGGATCTACGACGACTGGCATATTCCAAAGCCGATCTGCAGGTGGTTGCGAAGTTACAGGAGGGAAAACCGGTGGCGGATCGCTGATTTTAGTGAGGGTAATGTGGAGGGTCGCCGGCCCCGGCGACCGGCGGAGTTGCCGTCCTTTCAAGATCGTCTTTCCGGGACCGCCGGATTAGAAAAGGTGAAAAAAACAGAAAAAAGGTTGATGCGGAGGGGGGAATGATATAGACAGGTTCTTCTTTTTCCGCGGACAGGAGTCCGCAATACTGGACTGGAGATTATTGAATTATGGCAATTAAAATACGTTTACGTCGGATGGGAACCATTGGCAAACCCTTTTATCGCGTTGTGGCTGCCGATTCCCGCTTTGCGACAACCGGACGCTTCCTCGAAATTCTTGGCTGGTACGATCCTAAACAAAAGGGCGATAATTTCAGCCTGAATCTGGAACGTGTCAACTACTGGATCGGAACCGGCGCACAGCTTTCCGGAACCGCCGCCAGCCTGATTAAAAAGGCTGAAGCCGGGCAGGGTGTTCCGGTTGGCGCAGCTTTGGGCGAAAAAGCCTCCGCAGAAGCTGTTCCCGCTGCTGAAGCATCCGAATTGCAGGAGGCTTAAAAATGAAAAAGCTTGTGAAGCAGATGGTCACCGCATTGGTTGACCAGCCTCGGCATGTCAAGATTACTGAAATCAAGGGTGAAAAAAGCGTGGTTTATGAACTGCGCTGTCACGAAAAAGATGTCGGTAAAGTTATTGGACGCAGCGGCAAGACGGTGGGCGCCATGCGCACACTTCTCGGCGCCGTTGCTGCCCGCGACGGCCGCCGTGCGATGCTTGAAGTCGTCGAGTAGGGGAGTGGAACTTTGGAATGATGGAATACAGGAATGTTGGAAACAGGAATGATGGATTGCTGATTTTCCAATCCACCGTTTCATTCTTCCACTGTTCCGCCATTTCAGTTTTTCACTCTTCCATTATTCCAAGTTGATTGATGTTATAACCCTTTTCCCTGAAATGCTCGACGGCGTTCTCGGCCAGAGCATGATGAAGAGGGCCGTAAACGGGGGACATGTTGCCTTCCGTTTTATTAATCTGCGCGATTTCGCCGAAGATAAACACCGCACCACCGATGAACGGCCCTTCGGCGGCGGCCCCGGAATGGTGATGAAACCCGAACCGATTTTTAAAGCGGTCGAATCGGTCCGCACAGAAAAGTCCCGCGTGATCCTGATGTGCCCGCAGGGAACTCCGTTTGTTCAGCGGCGGGCGCAGGAACTTTCGTTCGAAGAGCACCTGATTTTTGTCTGCGGACATTATGAAGGAGTCGATGAACGCATTCGTGAATCGATTATCGACGAAGAGATTTCGATTGGAGATTATGTGCTGACGAACGGTGCGCTCCCTGCCGCAGTGGTTATCGACTCGATTGTTCGTTTAATTCCCGGTGTATTAGGCGGGGAGGGCTCTGCTGCGCAGGAATCATTTAGTGAGCCGCTGCTGGAATATCCGCAATATACACGTCCGCCGGAATTCCGGGGCATGAGTGTACCGGAGGCGCTGTTAACGGGGAATCATGCCGAGATTGCCAGGTGGCGTCGGCAGCAATCCGAAAAACGGACGGCGGAACGTCGCCCTGACCTGTTGAAAAACCAGAAAACCGGGGCAAAGACCTCTGGCTGTTCAGACGTTTGATGCCGGGATATTCATCCGCAGACGGACGCAGAGTTTTTGACCGCAAAGAACGAAGCAAAGAAGAGATCGACTGCGGATCCCCCGGGATTTAGTGCTGGGATGGAGGGCAGACTTTTTACCCGAAGCCAGGTTCTGCTTTTAATCGCAGCGCTTCGTTGCTGTCGCGAAAAAGAGCAAGTGCTTCTGCACGGTTTCGACCTTTTTGATTGAATGAATCGGTGTTATCCGGCATAACGTTCGCCCTATGAGGATTTTAATCATTGGTGCCGGAAACGCCGGTCAACAGCTTGCCATGCGGCTCTGCGAGGAAA
>JALOTS010000165.1 GCA_025457785.1 Pontiellaceae bacterium
AGCCAACTATAACGCGGCCAAACGTTCGGCGGAACAGCTCATTGATTTCGACAGCAAGGGCGTCACCTCCTACATCGTCAACCGCGATATTCCGGAAGGACTCGACGAAGCCTACGCCGAACTCACCTACACCCTCACCACACTGGCCGCCGCCATGATCGGGGCCGACACCAAACTCAGCCGGATCGAAGCCAGTTTTTACGGCGATCTGAAACGGTTTGGAAACTGGCTGGCCGTTCCCGTCGTCTGTGCGCTCAGCAAAGAGTTCGACCGCTCGATGGATCCCAATGCAGCCATCGCCTTTCTAAACGAGATGGGCGTTGAATATTCCGTCCGCGAAACCGACGAAACAAAAGGCTACGGCAACTCCATCACCATCGACCTCATGGCCAGCATCGATAAAAACAACCTGCGGCGCATCAGTGTGCGCGGAACCGTTGCGGAAGGCGTCCTGATGATTTCGCGCATCGGCGGCTTTGATAAACTCTATTTCGAGCCGACCGGTCACATCGCCCATTTCACCTACATGGACCGCCCCGTTGTGCTCAGCGAAATCGCCGGCGCCATGGCCAAAGAGGGCATCAACATCGACGACGTGCGCAATCCGCACGACAAGAGCGGCGAACGTTCCATCGCAATCCTGAAACTCAGTCGCCCCGTTACAGAAGACGTTCTCCGCAGCGTTGCGAAAAAAATTGAAGCCATCAGCTGCTGTTCCGTTGCATTCTGAAAGAAAGGCGGGTTCCCGTGTTTAAAAAACTGTTTTACCTCATCATCCTGTTGCTTCTTTGCAGCTCCTGCGTCAGCCGGACCATTAACAAAGAGCCGGGGCTGACCGGCGGAAACGAAGCCAAAGGTCAGTATGAGACCAAACTCGTTTGGTTCTGGGATAAGGATTTTTAGCCTGTCCTGAACCCAAGCTGCCGAAACAAACAGATCACCCCGCCGGGATCTCCGGCGGGATGCTTTTTTTCAACATCTGATAAGCGGCGGCGCGCGTCGTATTGGAAAACCCCGTTACCGGGATCAGACCGATAATCGTGAGTGCCGCCAGCAGTTGAAAAACGCTGTTTATACTGATCATCGCCAGCAGGCTCCAGAAATTTTCCTCCGTCATAATCCAGCTCTTCTTCACCGCATTCACCACTCCCTGCTCTTTGTCTTCGAGCAAAATCAGATCAACAAACAGCAGACGGATATAGAGGAACACCCCCGGGAAAATGAAAAAAAGAAAGGCCGCCGCTTTTATGAAAACAAGCCCGATGTGAAGCAGCGCAATATAACAGAGCCGTCCGAACGGATTTCCCCCGCGCCGGTCTCGGACGGCGATATTGGCCCACATCAAAAGAACAATGCTCAGCACCGCAACAAACGGAAGCGCCAGCAACGTTATTTTGCACAGTTGTATCACATACGTCCGGCAGGCGGCCTGAATGTTTTCGAGCATCGCCGCCTGCTCCTGCAATGTTCCGGAAGTTAAAACCGAAAGGTTTTTTGAAACCGTTGCCTTGAACGCAGCGGCCTCCGGACGAAGCAGAATCCGCGGGCCGACCTCAAAGACCATCACGAAAGTGGAAATCAGGCAGATTGGAATCCACCATTTTCTAAACGACTTCCAGGCGAACCCATAACACGCCTCCAGCGAGAAAACCGGTTTATTCATACGAAACCTTCCCCTGTGTGTTTGACTTGCACTAAGCAACCCGCATCGAACCGTATTCTTTGCGCATCGTTCTGACCACTTCAATCTTTGTCAACCGGCAACGCAGCATCTGCATTGACCGGCAAGACGCGGCGGCGCAAAAAAAGAATCCATCAGAAATTCATGCCACCTCTGCAATCGGGACAGGCGGTGCAGCCCCGGAATTGGCGGCCTTCGCTTTTGCCGCTTTTGGCGATGCGCGGAACCACCGGTTTTCCGTACAGCAGCCAGTTTAGAATGTGATCCGGCAAACCGAACCGGTCTGACTGATCTTTTTTGCCAGCAACCCTGTGCGGCATACGTTTGACGGCGAGCAGTTCGCTGCAGCCGCCCTCTTCGACGAACTGCTTTCCGGGCGCGGATGCGCAGTTCACCGCACTTTGACACCCTTCGGCTCAACCTTCAAAGCATAGACTGGAAAGGTTCCAACCGCCGGAACCTGCCCAAGGCCGATCGCGCAGTCGCCAAGACCGGAGCCGGAAATTTTCGCCGGAATGTTCAGCACCTGAAAAATCCGGATAATTTCGGCCAGTGCGTTATTACAGAGGTTCAGGTCTTCCATCAGCTTTTGATTTTCCATCAGGGCTTTTCCCAGCATTGAAAAATCCGCCAGAACCTCGCCGACCAGCGCGTCCATCCGGTCATAGATGCGTTCGTATTTCTCCGGATTCATCGCACGGGCGATTTCAACCAGCGCGATGACCTCGGCAGTTTTCATTTTTGAACCGGAATAAACCGCAGTCAGCGGAAAACTTTTTTCGAGCGGATGAATTTCAAGCGGTTCTGCGCGATACGCAACTGCGCCGCCGAATACACTGGCCGCAACATCAGCACCTGATCCCCGCCCCTGTACGCGATGAATCGTCGCCAGACTGCGCTTAAAAAGCTCCTCTAAAAATGGCGGGGTCTCGGCCCCCGCCCTACAATCGTTAATTTCTGTAGCCGAGGTCCATGACCTCGGTGATCCGGCCAACTTCATCAGCACGGCATGAGCGGCAACTGTCACTGCGGCGGAGGAACCGAATCCGATCTCGCTGGAGAACTCCGATTCGATTTTCAGCTCCATGCCCCGCCCCGGCGGATACTGTCTGACGACATCCAGCACAAAGCGGAAATGAGGATGATCGGTCAGTGCGTCAAGCGGCGCTTCATAGGTTCCAAGGTCTGAAACAATCCGCAGGTTTTTTTCCAGAGTCTGGAAATACCGGACGGTAATCCGTTTGTTAATGGCACAGACCATCGCCCGGCGGCCGTGCAGCACGGCGTGTTCGCCCAGAAGCATCAGACTTCCGGGAGCGGAAGCCTGAATTGCCGATTGAAGATTGAAGATTGCTGATTGATCGGTCATAAAATCTCCAATCCAAAATCATCAATCATACAATTCTCGTGCCGAGCGGATCGCCGCGAAGAGGCGAAACCTTGTAGCCGTATTTTTCCGCCAAGGCGGCCGGCATAAAATCCGCCAGCACCAGAACCACACCGCCGCTCTGTCCGCGGACGGAACCCGCCCCGCAGATTTTCGCCGCGCCGCCGGCGGCTTCGACATCGCCGACAAACTGCTGAACCTTCTGCGGGACAACGCCAATGCGGCAAAGCAGGCGGTGATTTTCACGAAGCAGCGAGCGCATCAATTCACTGTTGTTTTCACGCACCGCTTTTTCAACTTCGTTCGTCACCGTTTCAAAATCGTCCCAGATCCGGTCGCTTTGAAACTGCTCTTTCACCTGCATAACGCATTCGCCGGTGGCGGCTTCAGGCGCGCCGGTTTCAATCAGATACATTTTCATGCGCGGGAGCGGAACAGACCGCGCCTGCCCGTTCTGAAAGGCGGCGCATCCGCCATGAAGCGAAATATAGGAATCAACACCGCTCGGATAACCGTGCTGCAGTTTTTCCGTTTCCAAACTGAATTCGTAATACCACTCCGGCTTGAAATCAACGCGCAGATAATGGCCGAGCGCACGAAGCTCGCTGAGCACGGAGGCGGCGGAAGAACCCATGCCGCTGCCGACCGGAATGCTCGACTTCAGTTTAATGACAATCCCGCTGTCCATTTTGCGGTGCAGTCCGTCGAGAACGGTGATAAAACCGAATTTAAACAGATCAACCGGTTTATAAAGCACGTCGCGAATACCCATTTTCCCTTCAAGAAACAGATGGTAATTGTTCAATGCGCGCCGTTTGAAATCCCGCAGCGCCAGCAACGTGAACGAATCATGCGAACTGACATCCGGAAGATCGAAAGAAACCTGTCCATCCGTCGTTTCCTCAATGGTCGCCGTGACATTGCGGTCAATCGCCATCGCAACCGCCGGTTTTCCGTACACGACAGAATGTTCACCGCTCAAAATCAATTTTCCGGGAGCTATTGCTTTCATGTCCTGCATTGAACCATTCCCTGATAAAAAGAACAATCCTTAGATTCTTGAGTAGAAGGATCTGGGATTTCTCCGTTAAAAACAAAAACCCGCTCCTTCCGGAGCGGGCTGCCCTATTCGATGTCAATCTGTTTAAGCGACATTGAATTTGGCGCGCACAGCGGCCTCGGCCTCGAGCCAATACTCGGAGGAACCTTTTTTATTTCCATCATTCTGGGAAGCGAAATAAGCCGCTTCACTGACCATGGCATAGAACCGGTCCTGTCCGATCGTTTCTTTTTTTACAGCCGCCGGTTTGGCGGAAACTTTTTTAGCCGCCGGTTTCGCGGCAGCCGGTTTCACTTCAGCTTTTTTTACTGTTTTCTTAGCACTCATGCTTTCTCCTTTAATGAACATATTCGTTCTTCTCGAACCCCGGCACTCTATTTTTTTGTGCGTTATAAATGCAAGCTCTATTTCAACAGAAAAGCTCTTCCACTCCGGACGGAAATATGGTTCCATCCGCCCTGTTTCAACCGGAAAAAACAGAATGAAAAAAGAAACAATCTCTTTAGAAACCAAACTCTCCGCATGGTGCCGCGAGACTTTCGCCGCCTGCTTTCCGGACGTGGACTTAAGCGCTCTGCCGATTGCCGTCTTCCCGGCAAAAAACGAGCAGTTCGGCGACTGTCAGTGCGAGGCCGCCATGAAACTCGCCAAGGAACTCAAAACCAATCCGCGCGACGTTGCGCAAAAATTTATTAAAAACGCCCGGCTGCCGGACTGCGTCGAAAAAATCGACGTGGCGGGCCCCGGCTTTATTAACATCTGTCTGAAAACCGCAGCACTCGCCGACCAGCTTACGGCCATGCAGTCCGACGAAAACCTCGGCGTTCCGAACCCTGGAAAAAATCAGACGGTCATCATCGACTACTCCAGCCCCAACGTCGCCAAGCCGATGCATATCGGCCACATCCGCTCCACCGTCATCGGCAACGCCATCGACCGGCTGTACCGCGCCCTCGGATATCACGTCATTGCCGACAACCATCTCGGCGACTGGGGCACGCAGTTCGGTCTCATCATTCTCGGCTACCGCACCTTCGCCGATGCCGAAGCGCTCGAAACCGCGCCGGTCGAAGAGCTCGAACGCATCTACGTCAAAAGTTACAACATGTCCAAAGAGGACGACACCTGGCGCGACCGCGCCAAGGCTGAACTGGTCAAACTCCAGCAGGGCGACCCGGAAAATCTCGCACTCTGGAAAAAATTCATTGAACTTACGCTGAGCGAATTCAACCGCGTCTATCAACGGCTCAACGTTTCGTTTGATCTCTATCGCGGCGAAAGTTTTTACAACGACCGGCTCGCCGGAACCGTTGCCCTGCTCGAAGAAAAAGGGCTCGCTTCCGAAAGCAACGGTGCGCTGGTCTGCGATCTTGAAGCGGACGGACTGAATGTGGCCATTGTCCGTAAAAGCGACGGCGGCTACAACTACACCTCCACCGACATCGCCACCGTCTTTTCCCGCACGGAAGAATTCCAGCCTGCGGAAATCATCTACGTCACCGACGAACG
>JALOTS010000166.1 GCA_025457785.1 Pontiellaceae bacterium
GAGCCGGGCATTCCGAATTTTCCGAATATTCGAAAAGTTGAAACTTGCGCGGCGAAAGAGGTTCGGTACGATGAGCGGCTAATTTTTGAGGAGTGAGCATATGAAAATCAATCCATCCCCCAGTTTCAGCATCGATCTGACCATTGAATCGACTCTCGACCGCCCGGCGCTTGAAAAAATCATTCTCGCAGCAGAAGGCGTGCCCGCCCTGTCCGAAGGCATTGCCAGCCCGTTCCGCTTTGTTGTGAACACCCGCAGCAGCGAACACCAACAGACCGTTATCCAGACGTTGGATGCCGCCGCAGGCACCCGCGTGGTTTCCGCCGACGAAATCACTTTCCGTTCTCATCTCGGCGGAAAAATTGAAGTCATCAGCAAGATGGATCTTTCCGCGAAAGGCGCACTGGCGATTGCTTATACACCGGGTGTCGGCCGCGTCTGTATGTCGATTCATGAAAATTCGGCCCGCGCCGATGCGTTGACCGTAAAAAAGAACATGGTCGCGGTGGTTTCCGATGGTACGGCGGTACTTGGCCTCGGCGATATCGGCCCCGAAGCCGGTATGCCGGTGATGGAGGGTAAAGCGATGCTGTTTAAGGAGTTCGGCGGCGTGGATGCCTTCCCGATCTGTCTGGCCACCAAAGACCCCGAAGAGATTATCCGCACAGTCAAACTGCTTGGTCCAACTTTCGGCGGGATTAATCTGGAGGACATTTCCGCACCGCGCTGTTTTGAAATCGAAGACCGCTTGAAGGCGGAAATGGATATTCCGATTTTCCACGACGACCAGCACGGAACCGCCGTGGTTTCGCTGGCGGCGCTCTACAACGCGCTCAAGATCACCGGCAAAAAGATGAAAAACCTCAAGGTCATCGTCAACGGGGTCGGCGCGGCGGGGGTCGCCTGCTCCAAAATCCTGCTGGCGGCGGGGGTAAAAAATCTGATCGGCTTTGACCGCACCGGCGCAATCTACCGCGGGCGTAAAGATGGCATGAATCCGGTCAAAGAATGGTTTGCACAGAATACAAACCCCGACAACGAAAAAGGAACATTAAGCGAAGCACTGAGGGGTGCCGACCTGTTTCTGGGCGTTTCCGCACCGGGCTGCATCACCGCTGACGATATAAAAAACATGGCGAAAGATCCGATCATTTTCGCAATGGCCAACCCGATTCCGGAAATCATGCCGGAAATCGCCAAACCTTATGCGCGGATTATGGCGACGGGGCGCTCGGACTACCCGAACCAAATCAACAACGTACTCTGCTTCCCCGGTATTTTCAAAGGTGCGCTGCGCTGCCGCGCAAGTGCCATCAGCGAAGGGATGAAACTGGCGGCGGCCCGTGCCATTGCCGAACTGGTTCCTGCCGACAAACTGTGCGAGGAATTCATTATTCCGTCGGTTTTTGACCGGCGCGTCGCGGACGTGGTTGCCGATGAAGTCGAACGGGTGGCGCATGCCGAAGGGCTTGCCCGCGAAGTGATTGACAGCACGACGCTCTATAAACTTCGCTGATCTCAAGATCAATTCTATCAAACACAACCCGTTCGCCTGGAGGAAAAGTCCACATCAAACCACGCTTCTGTCTTCGGACAGAGCGGGGCAAACACAGGAAGCCATGGTCAGGTCTGCATATATAAAATTTGATTGACAGGGCTGTATGGTTTAGCTGCGTTTTTTGACTATAAGGAGGCTGTTTTTTTTGTTTTACAGCCGCCGTTTTTACGGGCACGCGCAAAAATGTACAAGTTAAAGTTGACTTGCATAGAGGCAATTTGTTAAATCCTTTTAATCCGATAACAATTCACTGAACACAAGGAGATCGATTATGAAAATGTCAACGAAGGGCCGTTATGCAGTACGGATTTTACTGAGCATTGCCCGGCATCAGGGAAACGGGCCGGTTTCTAAAAAAGTCGTCGCCAAGGACGAAGGCATTTCTACAGACTATATTGAACAGATTATTGTACCGCTCAAAAATGACGGTCTGGTGGTCGGTTTGCGCGGTGTCAAGGGCGGCTTCGTCCTTGCCAAAGATGCCGCCAAAATTACGATCTGCGATATTCTTCGTTCTTCCGAAGGAACGGTGCAGCTCGTTGATTGCGAAAGCAACGATTGCAAAGGGCGCGACAAAACCAACTGTGTAACCCGTCCTGTCTGGGAGGCGGCTTCGGAAATACTGGCGGAATATTTTTCAAAAATAACGATTAAAGATCTGTTGGATCGGGAAGCGGAGCAGGCCGAAAAGAAAACGGCCAGCTACACGATCTAACGGGGGTCGGAATGAAAATTTATGATGACATAACGAAAACCGTTGGAAACACTCCGCTGATTCGGCTCAACAAACTCTCGCAGGGAGTTCAGGCGGTCGTAGCGGTAAAGCTCGAATCGCGCAACCCGCTCGGCAGCGTTAAAGACCGTATCGGAATTGCCATGATCGAGGCCGCTGAAAAAAGCGGTGATCTGCGGCCCGGCACAATGATCATTGAACCGACAAGCGGGAATACCGGCATAGCGCTCGCCTTTGCCGCCGCCGCCAAAGGGTATAAGCTGATTCTGACCATGCCCGAAACCATGAGCATTGAACGTCGGAAACTCCTTGCCGTGCTCGGCGCTGAGCTGATCCTTACGCCCGGTTCAGAAGGGATGCCCGGTGCGATCAGGGAAGCGGAACGTTTAGCCGGGACGTTACCCAACGCCTGCATGCCGCAGCAGTTCGACAATGCAGCCAATCCGGAAATTCACCGGAAGACAACCGCCGTCGAAATCTGGAATGATACGGAGGGAACGGTTGACATTTTTGTTGCCGGTGTCGGCACCGGAGGAACATTAACCGGAGTTGGCAGTGTACTGAAACAGCGCAAGCCGTCGGTCAGGATCGTTGCCGTTGAGCCGGCGGATTCCCCTGTTATTTCCGGCGGGAAACCGGGTCCCCATAAAATTCAGGGAATCGGCGCAGGTTTTATTCCGGCCAATCTCGACACCAGGCTGATTGATGAAGTGATTCACATCAGCGCCGCCGATGCCGGGACAACCGCACGCCGCCTCGCCAAAGAAGAAGGAATTCTCTGCGGAATTTCTGCGGGTGGAAATGTCTGGGCCGCGCTTCAACTCGCCAAACGTCCGGAAAACAAGGGAAAACTCATCGTCACAGTCATCTGCGATACCGGAGAGCGTTACCTTTCCACCTGGCTTTTCGACGAAACCTGATATCAGAACAGCGAAGCCGCAGCCAAAGTCTGGTTCTTTTGCGAGCGCCTTTTGCGCTCATTCGGCATGGTTCTGCCGGGCCGCCCCGGGTGTATGCAGACGAAAAATCTTTTGCTTTGCAGGCAAACAGTCTAGAACGTCGCCATGAGTAATCTGTTTGCCAATGTGCCGCTGCAATGGGTCGGGCCGGTCAAAATCACCGGTCCGGAAATCAACGTCGAAATCGAACTGCCTTTGGCGACCTACGAAACACCGCTGTTTGCCTCGGTCAATCGCGGTGCGCGTGTCGCCACCGCCTCCGGCGGAATCAAAGCGGTTGTTATCGACGAACGAATGAGCCGTTCTGTGCTGTTTGAAGCGCCGGATGCCGTTGTCGCGTTCCACTGTCTGGAAAAAATCAAGGCGGCATTTCCGAAGTTTGGAACCGTCGTCGCCACGACCAGCCGCTTCGCGAAGCTGATTGACTTTCATTCGCAGATTGCGGGCAACCTGCTGTTTATCCGCTTTGAGTTCACTACCGGCGATGCCTCCGGCCACAATATGGTTACTTTTGCCAGTGAAGCGCTGATGACCCACATCCTCGAACTCTGCCCGGAACTGAAATACGAATCGATTTCCGGAAATTTTTGTACCGACAAAAAAGCCACCGGCGTGAACGGCATTCTCGGACGCGGCAAATATGTCGTCGCTGAGCTGACCATCCCCGGAAAGCTTGTACAGAAATATCTGAAAAGCACGCCCGAAAAAATCGTCCAGCTCAATATCCGGAAAAATCTGACCGGTACGATGCTGGCGGGCGGACTGCGCTCCGCCAATGCGCACTACGCCAATATGCTGCTGGCCTTCTATCTCGCCACCGGACAGGATGCGGCCAATATCATCGAAGGTTCTCAGGGTGTAACGCAGGCTGAAGTTCGTAACGGCGATCTCTGGTTCGCCGCCACCATTCCCAACCTGATCGTCGGAACCGTCGGCAACGGGAAAGGCCTGCCATTCGTTGAAGAAGTCATGCAGAAACTCGGCTGCCGCGAAGAACGCGAGCCGGGCGCCAATGCCCGCCGTCTCGCGCTCATCTGCTCCGCCGCCGTCCTCTGCGGAGAACTCTCCCTCATGGCCGCGCTCACCAACCCCGGCGAGCTGATGGCAGCCCACCGCAAACTGGAGCGATAAGTTATTGGCAAGAAAGCGGCAAATAACACGCCGCACAGGACAGATTCTTCTGCCGGTCAAATGGTATTTGACGATAAGTCGTTGTGGTTGAATTGGTTGATTTCGCGGGGAATTACAAATGAAATTTTATTTCAATAAGATTCGGCTGAGGCACCGTGCGCTGCCGGAAACCGATTTGAAGCCTGTCGAACAGCGCAGTGAAATCAGGGAGTTTCCTCAGCACCGGTCTCGCCAAGACAATCTGTGGCTCTATGGAACAACTCCTCGTCATGAATTGTCGCCACCCACTTCGCTGCGGTTTTCCGATCCTTCTGAACCCACCGCTGAACAATGCCGACGACTGCATTATTCAGCGCCGTTCCCGGAGTAATCTTCTGCACGGCAAACTGCGCCGCGCCTGCCGGGTCGCTCTCGCCCCAGGCCGTCGTGACATTGACCAGCACATTATCTCTCAACACCTTATCCGGGATCTGATCGGCCCATCCTGCCGCCTTCTCAGGATCACTCGCCGCCCATTGCAACGCCGCATAGTTAATCAGATCATCGCGTTCCTGATCAGGCTTCAGTGAACCGGCGGCCAATGTAAGCGCCGTTACCGGTTCCGTTCTGGCGGCTTCGTAACTTAGAGACCGGATCGCATGGTTCCGGTCTTCCCCTTCGGGCAACTGCCACACCCAGTTAATTCCCGCTTTAACATCCTGTTCGGCGAACGCAATCGCCACTGCAGTCAATGCGTCTGTTTTCGCGTCGCCGGACGGCATATTCTGAACCCACTTCGCGGCAGCTTTCACATCATGTTCTGCCCACTGCCGGATCAAATCAACAATCCGTTCCCGCACACCTTCCGTACCCGCCTGTGACTGAAGATGTCGGAGCGCGGTCAACACATCGCTTAACACAAAACCTTTATCGGGGCTCTCCGCAGCCGGCGCAACAGATGCATCGGAATCCAATGAAACAGGGGTTTCAGCGCGGGCGGAACCCGCAGATACGCGTTCAACGTCAACCGCTGTTTCTGCAACAGAAAAAGGGATGGACGAGTTACCTTTCACATTAAAGCGGGCAACCCATACCCCTCCCGCCAGAATCACTCCCGCCAGAACCAAAAAACCTGCTGTCCGTTTTATACTCATACACCTGCCCTTCTATGCAAACCGGCGGCTCTGAATCTATATAAACCGCCAAATTCAATTTTTGTCCGGAAAACCTATCATTTTTGCACAGTAAAAAAAGGATATTCAAAACCATAAA
>JALOTS010000167.1 GCA_025457785.1 Pontiellaceae bacterium
TCATTCCACTTTTCCTGTTCTGGATTCAAATGAGCTGGATCATTCTCCTGACAGGCTTCGAGGTTGCCTTTTCTGTGCAAAACGCCAGCACCTACTCCCTCGAGATCCTGGCGGTCAACCCCAGCGCCCGCTCGCGCCTCTGCCTCGCCTTCGCGCTCATGAAAAAAATCACCGCCGCCTTCGAAACGGGCAAAGGCCCGTTTGACACCATCGCCTACGGCACCGAAAGCCGCGTTCCTGTTCGGCTCATTAACGATGTCATTCACATTCTGGCGAAAAACGGACTGGTGACGGAAGCCGCCGAACGGCAGGGATGCTACACCCTGCTCCGCGATCCGGCGGACATTTCCGCCCGCATGATCGCCGATGCCATCCTCAACGAAGGTGCCGACCCGGACGAACTCGGCATGAAAGAGGATTTTCCGATGTTTGGAAAAATCACCGGGGAAAGCTTCCAGACCTTGGAAAAACAAATCCTCAAGAGCTTCTAACCCTGTCAAAAAACCCGACATCCCCTTCGACAGGCAAACGGTTAAATCAGGCCTTCGTCCCAATCATCGCCGGCATCCTGCCCGACCTGCCTGATCTCGCAACCTTCGGACCGACCGGACCGATTATCGGACTTCCCGTCGGTGCAGCCGCCGGCTGACGGATGGCCGACGCGCTCAGGATGGAAAAAAAAACCGCCGCCGGTTTGCGCCGGGTGCCGCCATTTACCGAACTGATTCCGCCCGCCACACTGACCGGCGCCTATATCCGCTTCAAGCAAAGCAGATAATTCAGCGTTAAGCCGTTGCTGATTTTTTGATTTTTTTGAATAACAGCCCTCCCCTTCCGGCCTCCGTTTTTCCAGACAATGGAGATTCCCGGCAAGGCATCAAAGATCCCGTCCTGAAAATTTAAACTGGAAGCTCTTGAGTCTCTAGTTATGCAACTTCATGACAAACAGACTTTTACAACATAATTGTCTTCCCGAAAAAACAATCGTGGATTTCAAAAAAGGAAACGAAAAAGAGGATATAACACCTTATTAAGCAAAACAAAATAGAGGCACCATTTTTATATTTCGTCCTTCATTATTCATTTTGTCTCCATATAATCGCCGGAATGGCAAAAAAACCGTCACAAACTGAAATCGTCCGTTCTCCAAAACGCGAAGCAATCGGCGTAATCCTTCTGGCCTTCTGCCTGCTCAGCGTTCTTTGTGTGTTTTCATTCAACGCGAAAGACATCGCCGCGCTGCACAACCCGCCGGCCTCTCCGCCTTATAATCTGGTTGGGCCGCTCGGTGCGTGGTGTGCTTTCTACATCTGCTTTCTGCCCTTCGGCATCTGCGGATACCTCATGCCGTTTGTTCTGCTGACCGGCGGTCTGATGATGACGCTCCGCTCCTACGTGCGGGCCTGGCCGATCTGGTTCTGGTTAATCACCGGCTTCATTTCTCTCTCCAGTTTCCTTGAATACCAGCCTCGGCTTTGGGAACGGATCCGCGAAATTCTGAATGTCGGAAGCCCCGGCGGTCTGATCGGAGAAATGCTGGCGGTCCGCACGCTGGGAAAACTGATCGGCCATACCGGAGCGGGCATTATTTTCATTACCGCGTTCCTTCTCGCCATTCTGCAATTAACCGGAATGCACCCCTTTACCCCGTTTGTTTTCGCCTGGGAAAAAATCAAAGCTCTCCGTGCCCGCAACAAAACTCCTGCCGTAACAGAACCCGTTCCGGCTCACTCCGAAAAACCGGCTCAGGAACTTCCGCTCAAAGAACTTCCCCTGAAGAAACCCCTTCCGGCGGAAAAGAAGATTCTTCCTGAACCGGAACCTGAACCGGCTCCCTTTGTCGAATTCATCGAACCGCCCGTCGTAACAGCAAAACCTGAGCCCAGGTCGAAATCCAAAGCCGGGTCGCCAAAGGAAGAGCCGGTCAAACCCGTCAAGGCGAAACCGATCGCTCCCCCGCCTTCCGACGAATTAACGAACGTTTCGGTCAATATCGCGCCCGGCCGCGATGAATCAGGCTATCAACTTCCGCCGCTCTCCATACTGGACGAACTGCCGCCGCTCTCCGCGCGGGCCTCGTCAGAAAACACGAACGAAAAAGCCGCCATTTTGCAAGCCACGCTCGAAGAATTCGGGGTCGAAGCCAAAGTGACGCATATCGAAACCGGCCCAACCGTTACCTCCTATGAAATCACTCCGGCCGCCGGAGTCCGGGTTGAGCGGATTTCTGCTCTCGAACGGAACATTGCGCTGGCGCTTCGTGCGCAAAGCATCCGGATTCAAGCGCCGATTCCCGGAAAAGGCGCGGTTGGCATTGAAGTGCCGAATACCAAGGGCGCCGCCGTCTATTTACGCGAACTGACCGAAAATCCGGCATTCCACAATCCGGAAATCGCCCTTCCGCTGGCGCTCGGAAAAGATGTCAGCGGACGCATGGTGGTCGGCGACCTCGCGGCGATGCCGCACATGCTGATTGCCGGGGCCACCGGCGCGGGCAAAACCGTTTGCATGAACTCCCTCCTGACCGGACTGCTCATTTCACGCACACCCGATCAACTGCGCCTCATTCTGGTTGACCCGAAGACCTTTGAATTTCAGGCCTACGAAAACCTCAAGCATCTGGTTGTGCCGATTATCACCGATGCCAAAAAGGTAACACTGGGATTGCGCTGGGCGATTAAGGAGATGGAAAAACGCTACGCTTTGTTCAAAAAGGTGAAGGTCCGCGACATCAAAGGTTTTAACACCCGGCCTGTTGAACAGCAGGCGGTTCTCTTCAGCGAACATGGAGAAGAGCCTCCGGCCAAAGAAATAATTCCGGCCAAACTGCCTTATATTGTCATCGTAGTGGATGAATTGGCGGAACTGATGAGTCAGGCCCAGCAGGAAATTGAACCCTGCATCGTGCGCCTCGCCCAGTTATCGCGCGCTGCGGGAATTCACATGATCCTCGCCACGCAGCGTCCCTCCGTGAATGTCATCACGGGAACCATCAAGGCGAACATTCCGGGCCGAATCGCGTTTCAAGTCGCGCAGGGAAACGACAGCCGCACGATTCTGGACACCATCGGCGCCGAAAAACTGCTCGGCAAGGGCGATATGCTCTACCTGCCGCCAGGCAAAAACAAACCGGTCCGCCTGCAAGGGACATGGACCAGCGACGGGGAAATGCACCGCGTCACCGACTTTATCCGCACACAGGGCGCACCGGAATTCATCAGTGAAATCAAGCAGAAAATCGAGACCGCCCGTCCCGATTTGCCGGATATGGATGAAGCCGATGATCTGCTCGAAGCCGCCGTCGAAGTCCTGCGCAGCACCAAACGGGCCTCCACTTCTTCACTTCAGCGCCGTCTGAAAATCGGCTACAACCGCGCTGCACGTCTGATGGATATTCTTGAAGAAAAAGGCATCATCGGCCCGCCGACCGAAACCGGCCCGCGTGATATTCTGATTGATCTTGATGGCGAAATCCCCGAAAACGCCCCGGCGGACAATGCCCCGGCGGGCACGGCCCGTCCGCCTAAAAAACCAAGACCAGAGGAAGAAGACTGGGTTGTATTGGATGATGATGAGGAAGAAGAAGAAGAATTGTAGCCATGGCAACACTGGGTCAACAACTGAAAGCCGCACGTGAAGCAAAAGGCATCAGCCCGAACGAAGCAGGGAGTGAAACAAAAATTCTGACCCGTCTGATTGTTGCAATGGAGGCAGAAAACTTTTCCTCCTTTGCCGCGCCCGCCTATGCCAAAGGGTTTATTCGACTTTACGCCGAATATCTCCGAATCGATCCGGAACCGCTGATTGCGGAATATATCGAAAAATACGCTCCGAGCACAAAACCTCCCGTCAATGAAGCCGGCCCGCTCCAGAAAATCACTCATCCGGCAAGCCCCGTTTCACCCGGCCCAAAATGGATGGACCGGCTTTCCCCGAGAACGGAACCGCCCGCCCCCGAAACCGACGAAAAAAATCCTGAACCGGAATTGCAGGACCGCCCGCGCCGCGATTCCGACATCCGCCTCCTTGCCGGAATCATTGCCGTGCTGATCGTACTGACGATTCTCATCCTCATCATAACCAACTGCTCACGCCGCATCGCCGCAGCAAAAGATGCACCGCAAGTGGAGGCCGCCCGGAAACTCCTTAATAAAACGCAATCCGACCCCGCCCTCAGTAATCCTGAAAAAGTTGAGCGCTCCCGATGACGATGAATCCTCCAAACCTCCTTACGCTCAGCCGGTTCGGATTCGCCGCCCTTTTTATGGCCTGTCTGAGTATTCCGTTCCCCGGCGCCGCAACAGCCTCTCTGATTATCTTTGGTCTGGCGACCCTGACCGATGCGCTGGACGGACATCTCGCCCGGAAGGTTTACGGCTGTTCCGCGTTCGGCAAGCTGATGGATCCGCTGGCTGACAAGGTGCTCACGGCCGCCGCATTCATTGGTTTCGTTGAATTAGGCATTATGCCCGCATGGATGGTCACGCTCATCATCGCCCGTGAAATGATGGTTACCGGCCTGCGTCTGCTGGCGATCGACAAGGGCGTGCTGCTCGCCGCCGGCATCTGGGGAAAACAAAAAACGATTTGGCAAATGGCCTTTATTCTCAGCATTCTGATCACCCGCGCCGTTTATTCCGTTTACCCCTGGAGTTTTCTGGAAAGCGGCTGCTTTCAACAACTTGTCTTCTGGTCAGGCGGCGCGGTTACCGTGCTGACCGTCTGGAGCGGCATTGTATATTTCCGGCAGAACATGCACCTGCTCTCCTCCGACGATAAATAACGGCAGTCCCCCGGCCGGAACAACCCTCCGACATCAGGACAGCGGCGAAACCTCAACCAAAGTCCGGAAGACGGGAAATGCCCCGCCAAACCCCGTCGAAATGGCCCTGCCGAAAACCTCGCTTCTTCGAAGGATTGGCTGCGGTTTTGCCGCGCTCACAGAATGGGTTTTATATCGACGGGCGCAACAGATCCGCCTAGTGTACTTCTATGAAACTGAATTTCTGGAAAATGCACGGCGCCCGCAACGATTTCGTGCTTTTTGATGATCGGAACGGGATTTTTCCCGTCTCCGATCCGGCGTTTATTGCTCACATTGCCTCCCGCCATGCGGGAATCGGCGCGGAGGGAGTGATTCTGATTCAGAAGTCGGAGTCCGCCGATTTCCGGATGCGGTTTTTTAATCCGGACGGCGGTGAAGCAGATATGTGCGGCAACGGTGCGCGGTGTGTTGCGCGGCTGGCATTTGAGCTGGATGCGGCCCCGGCGGGCATGACGATTGAAACCAAGGCGGGCCGGATTGAAGCGCAGGTGATGACCGGCTGTGTGCGGCTGTGCATGACGGAACCGGCGGATTGGGAACTGAATGGTTCACTGGATCTGGCCGGGCGGCATTTGACCTATGGTTTTGTAAATACGGGCGTGCCGCATGTGGTGATCCGGACGGGTGATTTGCAGGGCGTGGATGTGCAGGGGGTCGGCGCGGCGGTGCGGCGTCACCGGCAGTTCGGGCCGGACGGAACGAATGTGGATTTTATGAATGTTTCGCCGGAGGGCGAGCTTCATGTGCGCACCTATGAGCGCGGTGTCGAAGCGGAAACGCCGGCCTGCGGCACCGGCGTGTGAATCTGCCGGTAACGGTGCATGTGGCGAGCGGTGATGCACTGACGGTGAATGGAATCTTGACGGAAGAGGGGGTTTTGGGTGTAACCTTGACCGGTCCGGCGGAATATGTTTTTGAAGGGATCATTGACTATGAAAAAAGATAAAACGGAAATAAAAGTTGGCAAACCCGCCCCGGCATTCGTGCTGAAGGGCAGTGACGGGAAGGAACATTCGCCTGCCGATTATCTCGGCAAAACGGTGGTGTTGTACTTTTATCCAAAGGACAACACCCCCGGCTGCACCAAAGAGGCTTGCGCCTTTCGCGAGTTGCATTCGAAATTGAAAAGGAAGAAAACCGTGGTGCTGGGCATCAGCCGGGACAGTCTGACATCGCACGGCGAGTTCATTAAAAAGTTTAAGCTGCCGTTCGTGCTGCTTTCCAATCCGGATGCCAGCGTCATGAAAGCTTACGGGGCCTTCGGCGAAAAAATGCAGTACGGCAAAATGGTGATGGGACCCATTCGCGCCACCGTCATTATCGGGCCGGACGGACTGGTTTGCAAACATTGGAAAAAAATAGCGAAGGCGGAAGAGCATCCCGCCAAGGTGCTGGAATTTCTCGAGTCCTGCGGAAAACAATGAGCGCACTGGAAACAGGATTCTGTCTGGGATCGAATCTGGGGGAGCGCCTGCGCCTGCTGAGCCAGGCAAAAACACGGATTCTGCTGGAGCCGGAAGTGAAATTTATGGATCAGTCGGCAGTGTATGAAACCGAACCGGTCGATGTGAAATCCGATGTTCAGCACATGAAGTTCCTGAATGCTGTTCTAATTGTTGAAAGCCCGTACACCGCCGAAGAATGGCTGCCGAAGATAAAAAAAATTGAAACCGTTCTTCATCGCGTCCGTACGGACGACCGCAACGCGCCGCGCACGATCGATGTGGATATTCTGTTCTGCGGGCGGCAGACCGTGAAAAACGACCGGCTGGAAGTTCCGCATCCGCGCTGGGCAGAACGCCGCTTTGTGGTGCAGCCGCTGGCGGATGTCCGTCCGGAGCTGGTGCTGCCCGGAACGGAAAAATCCGTCCGCAATATTCTCGAACAACTGTCCGATTCGAACGATGTCCGCCTGTTTTCAGCGACATGGTAGGCGGGTTGGAAGGCAAAGGAGAAAAGCGTGCCCGTCTCACTGAAAACGAATGTGGATAAGCGGATCCCGGTGTTGCTGGCTTCCTGTCTTTTGTTTTTCCAGGGGTTGGATGTCGCGGCCCAGGGCGTAAAATTCATGCGGGACTTTTCCCCCGCCGAAGGATTGGTTACACCGCAGGAATCGCCTTTTCGTGAAGAACTCTGCATCAACGGACAGTGGGATTTTCAGCCGGCAGATGTGCCTTCCGACCGGGAACCGGGGACAGGCGCCGCGCCGGAGTTGACAGACCCGGTCGAGGGCCGCTGGGAGGCGGTAAAAATCAAAATTCCGTCGCCGTGGAATGTGAACACCTGGGGCGGCGGAAGCCGCGTCGGGGAGGGCACGGATCTGCCCTATGCTCCTTCATCAGTTTATTTCCCGAGTTATCCGCCGCACTGGGAACACGTCCGGATGGGTTGGCTTAGACGCATGTTCAAAATTCCGGCTGACTGGAACGGGAAGCGCGTTATTCTCCATTTCGAAGCCATTATGGGGGATTATGTCATCAAGGTGAACGGGCGGGAAATCGCCCGGGGCTTCGGGGACTTTCTGCCCTGCGAAATGGACATCACGGACGCGATTAAGACGGACGGTGAAAACGAGCTGCTGGCGGGAATTCGCGACCGCCGTCTGTTTGACAGGAAGAGCGAAAAATATCCCTACTTCCGGACTACGTATCCGCCGGGTTCCAACACCGACGGACTGATCGGCATTTGGCAGGATGTGTTTTTGCAGGCGGTTCCGCCGGTCCGGATTGCCGACGTTTTTGTGAAGCCGCAGGTGTCCGAAGACCGGCTTGAGCTGGATGTTTTTTTGATCAACCAGACCAAATCCGTTCAAAACGTGTCGATCAGCGGGGAGGTCAAAGAATGGATTAATCTGGCCGGGAAATCGGTTTTAGACGCCCCGGAAATCAAATGGAAACTGGGCGGCGGCGAATTGCTTAATTTGAAATCAGCATGGATTACATTATCTCCCGGAGCGTCAGCGCAGGTTACGCTCAGGGCCGCTGTCGGTGAAAAACTGAAACGCTGGAGCCCCGAAACGCCGAATCTGAACACGCTGCTGCTTTCGGTAAACAGTACGAACGGTGTTCTTGACCGGAAGGCCCAGCGGTTTGGCTGGCGCGAATTTACAATCAGGGATGGCGATTTTTACCTGAACGGGGAACGGGTTCAGTGTTTCGGCGATATTCAGCATCCGTTCGGACCGTATATCTGTTCCCGCCGGTTCGCCTGGGCCTGGTACACCATGATCAAAGATTTCGGAGGCAATTCGGTGCGTCCGCACGCCCAGCCGTGGCCGAGGGTTTATTACGATCTGGCCGATGAAATGGGGTTGATGGTGCTGGACGAAACGGCGCTGTTCGGCAGTTCGTTAAGTTTGAACTTCGAAGAAGAAAATACATGGGAACGTACCGCCAGACACATCGACGGACTGGTTCTCCGCGACCGGAACCATCCGTCGGTTATCGGATGGAGCGCCGGGAATGAACTGTTCGCGATCAGCCTGTACAACAAGCCGGACAAAGAAACGGCTGAAAAATGGGACCGGAGGATTATCGAAATCGCACAGCGCCCGGGTAAACTGGATCCTACGCGGACGTTCGTAACGGATGACGGGGACGAAGACATGAACGGGAGCCTGCCGGTCTGGAGCAAACATTTCGGGCATGGCTTAACGCTTAACCGATTGCCGAAAAACAGCAGCAAGCCGCTGATTGTCGGTGAGTCCGGCGCAACCTACTACGGGAAGCCCGGGCAGCTCTATCCGTTCGCCGGTGAAAAGGTGTACGAGTCCTATTATGGACGCAGTGAAGCGCTGGCCGTTGACCTGTACCGGAACGTTGTTCAAATGGCGCGGCCCCTCCTTGACTATTTCTCTCCGTCCGAAGTCTGCTGGTTCGGGATTGAACATATGAATCCGGGCTACAGCGATTATTCCCGGCTGCCCGGTTCCGCCGACGGAATTTTCGCGGGACTTCCCTATGAAGAAGGTAAGCCCGGTTATCAGATGGAGCGGATTCCGCCCTACGTGAGCACCTTCAATCCGGGGCTGGATCCCGATCTGCCGCTTTACAAACCGTTACCGATGTTTGACGCGCTGAAGGCCGCGCTTGCAGAAGATGAACCGCAGCCTTGTGAATGGGATGCCGTTGAGACTCATCACCCCGCCGTAAATCCCTAACCTGAACCGAAATAGGAATCTGCCAATTTTTTTTGAGATCTGTTGTGTTATCCTGTCTTTATCTTGTTGAAATTATGAATTATGCTTCGAGATCACTCAACGCAATGCTTCGTCACTTCAACCGGGCAAAGGCAGTGTGCTGGATCCGTTCTTTGAACTGCCGGATTTGTATTTTTCTGAACTGGAAGGTGAACGGAACATCATCAA
>JALOTS010000006.1 GCA_025457785.1 Pontiellaceae bacterium
GCTTTACACCTCGCTGTCGACCTTTGAAGCTGCGAACAGTGCGCAATCTGGTCTTGCACTGTCAAAAAATTACCCGAACGAGTTCTTCGGGCCGGGAAATGACGGAGAGCCGAATCATACGTTGGCGATTCCGCTCAGTTGCGGTTTTGCATTAAGCAAAAGTCATCAGTTGTTTGGCGAAGCGGCTTTTCCGGTTGATGGATACGATACCGGTTGCGGGCCGTCCATGGCGGCGGGGTGGCGCTATAACAGCCATACGCATGCCTACAGCCTTTATCTCTGCAACACCGCTAACGGCAGTTATAACTCGGCCTTTACCGGCGGATACATGCGTGATCGGCTCGATCTGTTCGGGTTCGATATTTCGATCTTTTTTTAACGCGTAACAAATCATGCTGACGTAAGGAGACGGTCAGCGGGAGAAATGTGATGAAAAGAATAATGATTGCTTTCGGACTGGCTGCTTCACTTTGCGCACATGGTGCAAGCCCGTTTGCATTAACATTTGCGACGGCTGCCCACGGGGGGCCGAAAAATCATCTTATGGTCTTTATAACCTCGGGTACCGGTTCTCCAAGTTTGACCAATTATGTGGATACGCTCGGCATTTACGCGACATCGGGGAATTCATATCTCGATCAATCAGTGACCTGGAGAAGCCTCAACGGAAGCAGATCTTTTTCTGCTGACATAAAAATGGGCGCTACCCGCTCAAGCTGGACTACGCCGGTTGCCTTTAACTGGGATCTGAAATATAAAAACGGAACCGATGCTCCTGACGGGACGTATACCATTCACATTGAAAATGTGGGGGAAAATAATAACCGGCGATATGCAACCTTCCAGTTTGTAAAGGATGCGAACGCCAGAACTCAGACGGTTGCGAATGTATCAACCTTCAGTTCAATTCAGGTGGTCTATAACCCGCCCGCTCCGCCCAATACCGCCCCCGTTTCGCAGAACCAGAATCCTTCAGCGGTGGACGGTAATCCGCTGGCGATCACCCTGGTTGCCACGGATGCTGAAACCAACGCCATCACCTATCATCTGCTGTCTCAACCTGCAACCGGACACCTGCTGGGAACTCCGCCGGCACTGACCTATCTGCCTGTTCGGGGCCTGACCGGCTCGGATTCTTTTACCTTCAATGCAACCGACGGCATGCTCACCGGCAATACCGCCACGGTGACGGTTTCACTCGTGTTCAACGACAGCAACAGCAACGGCATTCCCGACAGTTGGCAGTCAGCCTATGGCGTCACCAATGCAGCCGCAGATGCGGACGGTGACGGGGCATCGAACTATGAAGAATACATGGCTGGAACCGATCCGACCAACAGTGCTTCGGTATTTGCCGTCAACGCGCCGCCGGTAACCGGTGGATCATCCAATTTAGTGCTGCAATGGAGCAGTGCCTCGAACCGTTATTACGCGGTTCAGGTGTCGACCAATCTGGTCAGCGGCTGGAGCACTCTGATCAGTAATACCCCGGCCACTCCGCCGGTGAACACCTATACCGGAGCCGTCAATCAGACCGGCACGGAATACTACCGGATCCGGCTCGATCCGTAAGCGGGCTTCATTAAAATCCTGCGGGATTTTAATGAATGTGATTTGTTATTAGTTAATGGTTTTCATCCGTGACGGTTACTGGCTATAACTGCGCAAGACCAATTACGTATGACAGCAGGTACTTATTGAGAAGGTAGAGCGAGCATCCCGCGTGCTCTCTGCCTCCGGCAGATCCGCCGGGGCGGAAAAACGACCGGGACGGGCGTTCTGTTTTTTACCGAAAGGCAGCCGCACTTGGTATAACTGATAACCAATAACAGGTAAATAATGCTTGGCATCTCAAAACTCTATCTGGACACCGTTGAAGCTTCGGACGAGCTGCGCTACGGATTAAACCGCCGTTCAGCCGCCGAGCGCCGTCCGATTGTCGTTTGGAACTGTACGCAGCTTTGCAATCTTGAATGTTCGCACTGCTACGCCCGTTCGGACGCTACGACCTGTCCGGACGAACTGACGACGGAGCAGGCAAAAAAAATGATTGATGACCTCGCGGCATTCGGCTGCCCGGTGCTGCTGTTTTCCGGCGGCGAACCGCTGCTCCGCAAGGATGTTCCCGATCTGGCCGAATACGCCCGCAGCCAAGGGATGCGAGCGGTGATTTCCACGAACGGGACGCTGATTGATCGTCCGCTCGCCGACCGCCTGCAGAAAATCGGACTCTCGTATGTCGGGATCAGTATCGACGGCACTGAGGCAACACACGATCGCTTCCGCTGCAAGGACGGGGCGTTTCAGGAAGCGCTGCGCGGCATTCGAAACTGTCGCGATGCCGGGCTGAAAGTCGGGCTGCGCTTCACCATGGTTAAAGACAATCTGGCCGATATTCCGGCCGTTTTTGATCTGATGGAAGCCGAACGGATTCCCCGCATCTGCTTTTATCATCTCGTCAACACCGGCCGCGGCCGGGAACTGGGGCAGGATGACGGCATGCCCTCGCACGAAGAAACCCGCGCCGCGCTCGAACTGATTGTCCAACGAACGTCCAGCCTGCACACGCGGGGGCAAAAAGTCGAGGTGCTAACCGTTGATAATCATTCCGACGGCCCGTGGCTGCTGCGTAAAATGCGCGCCGAGAGTCATCCCCGCGCTGAGCAGGTTTATCATCTGCTGAAACTGAACGGCGGGGCCGCTTCCGGAACCGGTGTCGGCATCAGTTGCGTCAACTGGAACGTCGATGTCTATCCCGATCAGTTCTGGCGTGACAAAAAACTGGGCAGTGTGCTCGAAACGCCGTTCGGTGAAATCTGGACCAACCCGGAAAACGAGTTTTTGCAGAAACTCAAAGCGAAGGAAAAGCATGTCACCGGGCGCTGCGCCGACTGTCAGTATCTCGAACTCTGCGGCGGAAACTTCCGTGCCCGCGCCGAAGCGCTCACCGGCGACCCCTGGGCACCCGATCCCGCCTGTTACTTAACTGCTGATGAAATCAGCGGGTAGAGTTTCGAGTTAAGGGAGTTTCGAGTTGGGAGTTGAGAGAGTTTCGGGTTAAGAGAGTTTCGAGTTAGGAGTTGAGAGAGTTTTGAATTGGGGAGGGAGCAATGAAAATTGAGCGGTTTGAGGACATTGATGCGTGGAAGCTGGCCCGCAACTTGACCAATAAAGTGTACGTCTTAACCCGGAAAGAAGAATTCAGCCGGGATTTTGAACTTCGCGATCAGATTCGTGCGGCGGCGGGATCTGCCATGCATAATGTGGCTGAAGGGTTCGATGCGGATTCCACTGCGGAATTTATTCGATTTCTGCGATATACCAAACGATCATGTTCAGAAGTTCAAAGTGAACTTTATATTGCATTGGACGAGCTCTATATTTCACTGGATGAATTTCAGGACGTTTATGATCTGGCCGGTGAAACCCGTGCCTGTACAAAAGGTCTAATTAAATATCTTCAACGCTATGCATCTGAAACTAAATAACTCGCAACTCTCCTAACTCGAAATTCTCCTAACTCGAAACTCGAAACTTTCCCCCATGAACTCGAAACTCGAAACTTTCCCAACTCGCAACTCTCCCCGCATTATTGCGTGGGAAATTACCCGCCGGTGCGGGCTGAAATGCCGTCACTGCCGGGGTGCGGCGCGTGACTGCGATTATGACGGCGAGTTTTCCACCGACGAGTGTTTTAAAACCGTGGAGGCGCTGGCCGCTTTTTCAAAACCGATGATTATTCTCACCGGCGGTGAACCGTTGATGCGTGCCGATATTTTCGATGTCGCCCGCTATGCAACCGAAAGAGGGTGCCGGGTTGTGCTGGCCACCTGCGGTCATTTGTTAACCGCCGGCATCGCTCAGCGACTGAAGGCTTCCGGCGTTATGGCGGTCAGCGTGAGTCTGGATGCCGCCACGGCAGAAGCGCATAATGCATTTCGCGGTGTTGAGGCGGCCTATGAAAAAACGCTGGCCGGGATTGATCTGCTCAAACAGGCCGGACTTCCGTTTCAGATCAACACGACCGTTTCCAAATTAAACGTCGATGAACTGCCGCAGATTCTGGAAAAAGCCGTTGAGCTTGGTGCGTCCACTATGGATTTCTTTTTTTTCGTTCCGACCGGGCGCGGCTCGGAAATTGCCGGTTTCGCGCTCGATCCCGCAGAGCGTGACCGTGCGCTGCATTGGATTGCCGCCCAAGCAAGAACCTCGACGATCCGCATCAAAACCACTTGTGCGCCGCAGTACAAGAGATTCCTCGATGAGGAGTGTCAAAGGTCTGAAAGTCTAAAGTCTGAAGGTCTAAAGTCAAAGGTCGGTATGGATGTTGTATCCTGTAACTCGGAACTCGAAACCCTGAACTCGGAACTCGAAACTTCCCCAACTCAAAACTCCCTCTTTCGCGGGTGCATGGGCGGGCGCGGTTTCGTCTTTATATCGCACACGGGCATTCTGCAGCCGTGCGGATTTCTGGATCTGCCATGCGGGGATCTGCGCGCCGCAAACTTTGATTTCGGGCAGCTTTACCGCAATGCAGGGGTGTTCAAAAACATGCGCACGCTCAATCCGTTTGCCGGATGTCCGGCCCGGGCCTTTGCACAGACAGGAGATTATTTAAGCGGAGAGCCAACATGAGAAAAGGATCAGAATAATTATGGTCAGAATAATTTTTATTCGCGGAACGTAGGACAGGCTTCCAGCCTGTCTATATGTAAAAGACGAAACACCGCAAGACAGGCTGGAAGCCTGTCCTACTTTAGGGAAACTGAATGGTTAAATATTCCGATAGTGAAAAACAGGTGCTCACACAGTTGCAGCGCGGCATCGAGATCACCTCGCGGCCTTTCCAGGGGTTGGAAGACGCAGACGCGGTGTCCGCACCGCGTTACCCCTGTTCCGAAGAAGAGGTTTTGGCTCTGCTGCTCCGGGCGAAAGAAGACGGTCTGTTGCGCCGGTTCGGCGGTGTTTTTGACGCCCGCCGTCTGGGCTATAAAAGCGTTCTCTGCGCGCTGGACTGCCCCCCGGATCAAATCGAGGAAAAGGCTGCAATCATCGTGGAGCATCCCGGCGTAACGCACTGCTATGAACGCCGTCCAATGAACTGTAGGGCTGGAATGGTCACAGACCTTCCATCCGCGGCGGGACTCGACCCGCGGGAGAGAGGCTTCTTTCAGAAGCAACAACCACAGGGAGTGGCAACGTCTGCGACTGTTCCCGCCCTGCAAAAGGAAAACAACTATCCTGCGCTCTGGTTCACCCTCGCCATGCTCCATGACGAGTTTGAAGCGGGAATCTCTTCTCTGCGTTCTCAACTCACCGCTTGTCACCCGCAACACCCAACTCGAAACTCTCAACTCGAAACTCGAAACTTCCACCTCCCAACTCGAAACTCGAAACTCTTCGAACTCCCCGCCTTGCGGCGCTTTAAGATTGATGTGGTTTTTGATCTTCAGACCCGCGACCGCGATGAAATTTTTCCCGGCATCGACCCGGTTGCTGCGCCGGTATTTGATGAGTCGTTCCGGACCTTTTCACCGGAGGAAAAAGAGCTTGTTCGTGCGCTGGATCAGCAGATTCCGCTGGTTGCGCGTCCTTTTGCGGCGCTGGCGGAGCAGCTCGGGCAGACGGAGGAGTTTGTTCTTTCCACGCTGAACGAATGGAAAGAGCAGGGGGTGCTGCGGCGGATCGGTGCTGTTCTGTATCATCGCGAGGCCGGATTCACGGCCAACGCCATGTGTGTCTGGCCGGTGGAGGGGGATGTGGCCGAGGCCGGCCGCCGCATGGCCGCACGGCCGGAAGTAACCCATTGTTACCAGCGGCCCCGCCTTGAAACCTTTCCGTTCGATCTCTATGCCATGATTCACGCCGGCAGTTGGGAGCAGGCCGGAGAACAGTTCAACACGATTTCAAGAGATTGCGGACTGAGCGGCGGCGCTATCCTTGCATCGGTCCGTGAATTTAAAAAAAGCAGCATGAAATACTTCAGAGAGGAATGATGGAACGAAGGAAGGGTGGAATAACTGTCAATGTTCCAATATTCTCGTGTTCCGCATTCCGCAGATAACGCAGATGAACCCGGCGCGGCAGATCCGCAACCAAACAAAACACCAAGGCACCAAGGGGCACGAAGGTTGGAGTTCTTTGTGTCTTGAGCGTAGAACGGGCGTCCCGCTCGTTCATGAGCAAGCGGGACGTATGCTCTTTCTTTGCAGTGTTCAAAAAGCGTGTGACTTCAAACACCAGTTCATTCATGTTTTATTTCTCCTGAAATCCTGTGTACGGTAACACAGTTCGTTTGAGTTGTCATACCCTGTGAGTTGTCCTGGAGAAAGCGCGAGAGGGCATCCGCAGATGGCGCAGATGAGTTTTTCGCTATACCGGCAGGTCGTCTGCCGAAAATATGTAGCGACTTGTGCTCGGTTATGTAGCAAATTTCAATCTAAAACGTCGCGAAATCCCGGCCGTTTGTGAAAGGTTCTCAACGAGACGGAGAACGACCGGATGATCGATAATCCGGATGTTACAAATCCAGAGGCGGTTTTTTATACAAAGATGGTCGTGATTACCAGTTGATCACCGGTTTTTTGCTTTCTTTGCGGATTTCCTGTTCATCCGTCCAGACCAATTCTCCGGTTTTGAGATCTTTCAGGATCATAGAGAATTTGTAGTACTGATCCGTCTTACGGCCCTCGACAATTTTAATTTCCGAGAGCGAACCGGTCAGATACATATCCAGCGCGGTCTGCTTTCCGGCTTTAACGGCTTTGGCTGCATCAACCAAACCCAGTTGATTTTCCTGATTAATCCGTTCGATGTCATTGGCGGCTGTTCCGGTGGAAGAGCGGTCAACAAAACGAAACATACCGGAACGCAGCAGTTGCGAACGGATGGATTCCGTCAGGCTGAGCATGTCCACATGCTGTGCGGTACGGTTTTGCATCGGTTCCACGTCCAGCACCGGGCGGCGGTCTTTAACATATTCTTTCACTCCGGGAGCGACGAGCAGTGATTCGACCATTTTTTCGACGGTGCGGCGGATATCCTGCGCCTCAAGCTTTGTGGTGGCCGTTGTGCGATCCAGAGGCACTTCTTTCACTTTGGTGGCACACCCGGTCAACAGGGTTGCACCGCAGACCAAACAGAGAGTAAAGGCTAGTTTTTTCATATGACAGTCTCCTTAATTGATTTATTCAGCTTGTTCTGTTTCACGGACGCGAAGTTTGGAAGAAACGGCGGCGGGCGAATTGGCAACACCGGTCACCGTAACCGCATCATGTCCTTCCAGAATCAGATTCCGGTAGGTTTTGGTTTGAGGATCCAGTTCCATTCCATTGGCATCAAACCAACTGATCCGGTAGTCCACACGAAGCCGTTTATTGCTTTTGGATGCCATGGTGATATTCACCCGTTTAACCCCGTTCACCTCATCGTATGTTGTTGAGGTTACCACCACATGGTGAGCCAGTCGGGCGTTTTCCGCCGCAATCGTGGACTCCCCCGTCTCATGATCGGTTTTGACAATCGTTCCGGAGGTGTTTTTACAACCCGCCACGGTCAGACCGATCATCACGATCGCCGCTGGTATTATGTTTCTTGACAGTTTCATCCTGCGATCTCCTTTCTTATTCATCGGTTCAAGTTTCGACAAACTCCGCCGGGCTATTTCCCGGATCTTAGATTTGAATTGAGGGAATTATTAAACTGTTGATAGCCCGGTGGCAATCCTTTCCCTGAAAGGGTTGCTGTCGCGGCAACAGCCATTCCGCCGGTATTGGCAATCCAAACCAGCCGGGTCTCTCCCTCCGTCACCGTGACCGGAACGGTTATTGCAGAAAATCCCGGGGCACGACATTGCAGTTGATGTGTTCCCGCCGGAATGGAACCGCGATACAACTGCGTAACCATCGGGATCGAATACCAGGCACGGGTGTCTGCGGCGGAAGCAATCGATGCGGCGGCATTCAGCGCCATCATTCCAAGCCGTGCCATCCCGTTATTTTGATTATTAACGACCTGTTGCGCGGCCACTTTGGTAATCGCACGGGTGACATTGCGAAACACAATGCCGGGGGTTTTTTCTTTCAGATCACGATAAGCCATAGATTGCAGATAAACGGCCGGCTCCGTCACACCGAAAATCGTGCTGCCCTCGGCAAGAGTCAGCGGTTCAGGGCGATAGGCGGCATCAAAATAAAAGGGGAAGTCGATGGAAATCAACGTCATGGTTCCCTGAGCGTCAGGAATCCAAATCCCTATTTTTTCCGCCTGACGCTGTGAAATCAGCGCCTCTTCATAAAGCACAACGATCTCTGTTGAACCGCGCGTTAAGCTGTTTAGATCAACGGGATTTCGAGCCGTCACCTCACTGAATGCCTGTAAATTCTGCGTACGGAGCAGCCGCAAAAAATCGGTTCGAATACTCTGATTCTCCGGAGACAGCTCCCGGGCTTTCCGATAACAAAGCGAGGCGTTCGCCGCATCGCCCTGTTTTTCAAACAGCAGTCCGCAAAAATACCAGGCCAGTCCGTTTTCAAAGGAACTGCGTGTGCGCTCCAGTGCCGGACCCAGCGACTCCATTTTTGTCTGAACCGCCCTTGCGGCATCCGCCTGCGCCGCCGAACGGGCCTGCTCTTTTTCGATTTCCCTGGAATATTTTTCTGCGATGGCATCCTGCGCAAACACCGTTCGGCGCATTTCGACTTCCGCGCCGGACGGGTCGCCGTCGAGCAGATAATTCAATGTCTGATAATGCAGGGTTTGAATCAGCTCATAGGGCGGAATCTGATATTTACGAACGGTATCATCCGTAACGGTTGCCGTCGCAATCGAGGAGCCGACAGATCCCAGATGAATCACCGGGCCGGTTTCTGTCTCTTCCAGAACCTGATCAATCACAGCACGGAAATCGGCACGGCTTCCGGCAAAATCGCCGGACAGCATTTTAATGCGCCCGCTTTCCATCTGCCCGAGCGCCTGATTCCGTGTGCTTTTTTTCAGATTTTCCGACCATTTCAGCGCCGATGCGGTATCGCCGGATTTCAGTTGGTTTATCGCGGTCCGGGCGCTTTGCGTATGCGTCGCGCACCCGGCCGTTACGAAAATCAGCCCGGCGAGCAGGCAGGCGCCTGCCCGGATAACAGATTGGAAAAACAGCGGCAAACAACAGCTCCTTGCTCCGGTTACGGCTGGATTGTGTTGATGAGACCCCGCTGCTGAATGACTTCCTCTCCGACGGTCACGTCACGCCATGCAGCGGTGTCGAAATTAATCTTAATGCCCTTCACCATCAGGGTCTCGGCATAATCCATCGCCAGTTGCGTTTTAAATTTTTCCATGGACTGGAACCGCTGCATCCCGGCATCGGAAAGTTCCAGACCGATCTTAAAGGAGCTTCCCTCCTGAATGGAAACCGTCTCCTGCCAGTCTTTCATCCATTGACGGGAAACCCGCATCTGATGCAGTCCCGGCGCAATCCGGTAGGTTCCCGGCGACGATCCGACCGCCGCGCCGTCGATTTCAACCGTCGCCCCGCCGATGACATGCCGCACTTCGTCGAGCAGTTCATTCGGGGCGCGCACACCGGTTTCCAATCCCTGGATCAACTCATCCATCGTTGTGCTGACGGAAAAACTGACCAGTTGAACCGGCGCCGCGTCAGCCTGTTTCCAGGTTTTTGATTTTTCGGCAATCTTCGCGCCCGTCTCACCGGCCCAGGCATCCAGCAGATCGTTGTAATAAATACTGTCTGCGCCGGACACCCCTTCCGCCGGGGCCGGAACCTTGCGTGTCCAAACTTCGCCGTAAACGGAAGAACCCTGTGCGGCCTCATTGATTTTGACCGCCATGCGCAAAGTATAAGTGACGATCTGCTTGCCGCTCACCGTCAGTGACAGGCGGTCCGCAGAAACAATCGAGGCCGTCATCACATAGTCCGCGCCGATCATCTGCGCCGCACGCACCGTTGAGGCACCGCTGAAAACGCCGTCGATCAATCCGGCGCGTTCCTCGGCGGCCGTTACTTTATAGCGATTAAATGCGGAAACGATTTCTGTCTGATCCATCACATGAAGCCCGGCCCCGGCCAGCTCGGCGGCAATCCGGTCGCGCACGCCATCCACCATGTCGTCCATCCCCGGAACCTTCGTCTGGTTCTTGACAAAAACAGCAATCGTTGCTTCCGCCGCCGGAACGTCCTGTGCAAAAGCAACCAGACCGCACAAACCAACACAGCCGACTTGAAGTATCCATTTTTTTATATTCATAAGCCGCCTCCTGATTAGAAGAAAAAGTTGACGATGGGCAGAAAGGAAAGATCATTGCTTTCAATTACATTAACCAGCCCGAACTGCATGCCGCGCATCAGCCGTGTATGATTGATCAAACCCACCTGCACCCCGGACATATCATCCGCACCGTTATATAAACCGACCTGCAACGCGGAAGCTTTGCCGGCAACATTCACAACCCCCGTCTGCAATCCGATGAATTTGCCTTCCACAAGATTCACCAGCCCCAGTTCCAGCCCGACCTCTCTGTCGAGGGCGTGATTGATCAGGCCGAGATCCAGACCGTACATGCACTGACAGCGTCCGTAGGGCAAATTAAGACGCACCCCTTTCACATCATACTGATCGGACGGGAACTGCGCAGGAGTTACCAGACCGAGCATCAGCGGAGTTGCAGGATTAGTTTCCCCTTCCGCACAAACGGATTGAACGCCGCTGAACATAGCCAGAGAAACCGCGATAATAAACCATACTTTTTTCATGTTGCTTTCCTCACGTTTATTGTTCTGAAACCCAACTGCCGGACATTCTGGGAACAGCCCGCTTGCAAAACAAGAAGAAAACATGCCGTGCGCCGGAAACGGCCCTTGTCAAAGGAGATTAAAACCGTCCTTTTACGGAAAATGAGCTTTTCACCCTGGAGGCAAGGCAGTCATGTTCGGTATCGCTGAGCACCCCGCTGTAAGAGGTGATGCATAGATTGAATCGGCCTCCGCAGGTATTGCTGAAAAAACCAAGTCCCGGTGACGGCGGCACCAGCGGCATGTGAAACGCATTTTTTACCGGAAGCCTCATCCAGTCGGTCAAAGCCGACAGTCCGTCGCCGACATGCGCCAGACTGAACGAGCCCATAAACATCCGCATCGGCCCGCGCAGCAGCATGCCCAGCAGAGGAAGCGGCACGATGCGCAGCAGCTTCCACGCATTTTCAAAATGGGCCGGAATCCCCGACTGGACCTGACGGTAAAACTGGCGCGCCAGCGTGCGCGCCAGCTCCGGCCCGGCAAGCTTCTCTGCTGTTGCAGAAAGGCAGATGAACGAAAGATAGTTGAAAAAAAGCTCATCGCCCCGGCCGGTATCCACCGAACAGGGAATCACATATCCATGAAGCGGCATGACCGGATGAACCGCACGAAGGAGCTGCGCCGCCAGATAGGGTGTCAGCATCAAATAACCGGCCTCTTTATAGCCCCGCTCAATCAGCGTCCCGGTTTCTTCACGGGTGAGCGTGATCTGACTGAAACGAAAACACGGTTCCGTTTCACGGCGGCAAGGACGTTGAAACGGCCTGCATTCAAGCTGTTCAATCCGCAACCGGTTGACCGCCTGCCCGCTGACAAATTTTTCCTTCCAAGGCCTCAGTCCCGCCGGTTTTCCAGCCGCCGGCCACTCCGAAAACCTGCGTCCTTTACCATCCGAAAGAAACTCCTGAAAACCCAGCACAAAGCGTTCAGCGCCCTGCGCGTCAAATAACCGATGGTCGAACCGGATCGCCAGAAAGGTTTTCTCGGTTCCGAGGTGAAGCACGCGAAACGAAAGTCGCGGACTGGAAAGCGGCGCAATAAGATGTTCACCGAGAGAGTGTAAAATGTCCTGCTCCGATTGCCCCGCCGGAAAATCAAGCCGTTCCACCGGAACAGGCTCACCGTCCTTGCGCGGCTGCCAACGGGGGGCCAGATTCCACGCCCGCCGGATTTTCCCATGAAGTACCGGATTGCCGGCGCAATAAGCTTGAATCGCGCTCCCAAACAACTCGTCGTTCAGTGAACCGTCGAGTTCGAGTACGATTTGAAAATGATTACCGGTCTGCGCGGTCTGCTGCGCCGCGTGCGCCAATCCGTTCAGAATCCAGTCGGCACCGCTCAGATAACGCCGGGACTTCATCTACGCCTTGCGCCGTTCGATCGTCCGGGCAAGCGCTTCGATGGTGTGGATATCCTCCCGCGAAAGAGCCTCATCCATCAGATCAATATTGAACTGCTGCTCAACAAAAACCAGCATTTCAACCAGCCGCATTGAATCGAGTCCCAAGGTATGGAGCGGAGCGGACACATCCACAGCGTCCGCCGCCACTCCGAGAATGCCGGCCACCCGGCCCGTCAATTGCTGCTGTACAGATTGCCCGGTCATTGAAAACACCTTTTATTGAACAAGTGTAACCAACCCCTCGGCACTGAAGGTAACTTCGGTCGTTTTAAACCGGCTCAGCCAATAAATCCAGGTATTCAGGTCGGTGGATTTGGTTTTGTGTGACGGCGGATAGCCGTACGCCATCAGAACAGCGGACTTGCACATGCCTTCGGCCACTATTCCCTTGGAAATATTATCCTTCTCTGTTTTGGAGAGTTTTTTATATTCCTTGCCTTCCAAAATGCTTTTTTCGGAAAACATTTTTTCCAGATAATCTTTAATCGTTCCGGTACTGTGTTTTGGGTTGTATATCAAGGTGAAGTTCACTCCTTTTTCATTCCGGAACTGAATGGAATTCCCCTCGATTTTCAACATTTTAACGGGCGTGCCAATCGGAAGAATTTCCCCTGTATGGAAATTGGTGGACTGAATTTTTTCCGGTTTTTCATACCAGATGTTCACCTGAGTAAAATAGTCGCCGCCAACGGCCACTTCCGCCTGCGCCGCCGTCATAAATAACGCCGAAAAAACCATTGCCGCACCTGTTATCGTCCGCTTTTTCATCTCTTTTCCTTTCCTTTGATTTGCATGTATATTCTTCCGCCGCATTTCATGCGTAACGGAAACCCGCCTGAAAAATCCCGATCCGTTCCATAACGCCCGTTCAACATGTCCGCCGCACAGTATATATTTTTTTTCTTCAGCATCAAGCCGGCAACTGCACAAGTAAACGCCTGAGATACCGGCGTTGCGCCGGCCCGGTGCGACCAGCATCCGGCAGGAACCCGCCCCGCCCGCATGTCCAGTTCTCTGCTCTCGAAGTCAACCAGCAGCAGATCGGGCGGCGGTGAACTTTCCGTTTGCAGTTCCATCTGAATGCCGCCGGTCGTGTCGCGTGAAAGCAGAAAAAAAACCGCCAGCTCACCCGGAATCACGGCCGGTCCGGCGGGGTCAAAAAACGGACGCATCTGATCGGATGATTCGGCGATTTTCAGCTTTTGCGAGCAGATATAATTCAATACCGTCCCGCATTCATCCCCGGCGCCGGCCAGCACCTGATCGCACCGTCCCTCCGCCAGCCATATCTGCGCCAGTTGCAGAGCCTGCTGGAACGGATTTTTAAAACAGGTGATGGTCCAGGTCGGCCCCTTGATTTTCAGCGTGTTCGAAATATAGGAAACCGCCGCATTGTGAACCGAGTTTGAAAAAACGGTGGGTGACACCGCCGCATCGCCGTAGGCCAGAATCTCATCGAGAAAACTGAACGTCGTGTTATGCGGCCCGAATGCAGTAGCGAAAATAACGCCGACCCGTTCGGGATTTTCAATGGGCACCCCGCTCTCCGCAACCGCATCGTATGCGGCCAATGTTGCCATTTTCGAAAAGCGGTCGGCGCGGCGCATTTCGCCCAGCACGGCCCGATCCTTTAATACATCGGAAGGAACCGTGAATGAGGAGCGCGGCGCGAAATCGGCCGCCAACGCCGCTTCCAGCGCGGACAATCCGCGCCCGCCGGAAAAAACAATGCCGGTTCCGCAGAGTTTCATGACGATTCCTCCATCCCCAAAACCAGCGCCGCATTATTTCCGCCGAAAGCCAGCGAGGTGGACAGTGCATAGCGTCCGGAAATTTCGGTTTTTCCAAGCGTTGGAACCAGCCCGATGGCTTCATCCAGCGTTTGGAAACCGGCGCTGCCGGGTATCCAGCCCTTGGAAAGTCCGGCGGCCGTAAAGACCGCCTCAATACCGCCCGCCGCGCCCAGCGTATGTCCGGTGTACCCTTTGGTGGAAAGAACTTTAATGTCCGGCCCGAATAACTTCAACAAGGCGCGGCCTTCAACGAGATCATTATCCGGTGTCGAGGTTCCGTGCGCATTAACGAAAGCGATTTCCGAAGGTTGGATGCCGGCTTGCTGCAATGCCGCATGGATAGCACGTGTCAGCCCCTCACCCGCTGGATGCGGCGCGGTCAAGTGATAAGCATCACTTGACGAACCGTAGCCGCAAACCCGCAGTTTTGACTGTATGCCGCGCCGCGCCGCGCTGGATGCCGTTTCCAAAATCAGCACCCCGGCCCCTTCTCCGAGATTCAGTCCTTTGCGGTTCGCATCAAACGGCGCACACGGTTGATCGCCGGCAACGCCCAGTGCTTTGAATCCGGCCAGCGGAATCCGGTTGAGTTCGTCCGCTCCGCCGGTAATGGCGATATCGCACAGCCCGGCGTTCAGCCAGCTCAGTGCCGCGCCGATGGCATCGGTTCCTGATGAACAGGCATTCACCACCACTAAATGCGGGCCGTCGGATCCAAGTTTTTCCGCAACCGCTTCCGCAAGGTTTCCGCGCAAATAGCCGTCAACCGAATCGAGCGGAGCGGAATGCGTTTCGCGCCAGGTTGAATAAAAATTGAGATCGTTCAGCTGGCAGGCCACCGTCGTGCCAAGCGCCGTACCGATCCGCAAACCGGAACCGGGAGAGAGCTTCGCCATTGCGAGGGCTTCCGCCAGCGCCAATTCCAGCAGTTCCATCGTCCGCATGCGATCCGGCGACTGACGGGGCGGCAGCCCGCGCACTTCAAAAACCGGCAGTTGTACCGGAGACTCAAACAGCGTCAGCGGCCCGGCATGGCGTTCACCCGCCGCCATCGACTGAAGCGATTCATGCAGTCCGGAACCGGCCGCTGAAACGACCCCCATCCCGGTGATTAAAACGGGGTCACACATAGGCGGGAATTTTCAGCTTTGTGTTTTGCTGTACACATATTCCGCCAGTGAATTGACCGTGCGGAACACTTCGCGGCTCTGTTCCATGTCTTTCACTTCGAGGCTGAAATTTCGTTGCAGCAGCACAACAATTTCAACCGCGTCCAGCGAATCAAGCCCCAGCCCGTCGCCGAACAGCTCCCCGTCATCGGTGATATCTTCCGGAGAAACATCCTCCAGAGAAAGCTGTTCGATCAGCAGCCGTTTAAGCTTTGCTTTTATCTCGGCCAGTTGAGCCTCTTTATTTACATCCGACATATCATACTCCTTATGAATCCACTGGATAAATCGCAGAACCCGCCGCCTGCCGGTTCGGAGCCGATAACACCTCCGCTTACGCAACAAGCGCGGCAATAAAACAGGATCGGCTCAAAATCGGCAAGGTCGAACTGGGTATCACGCAAGAAAATTATTCGGTCTCCCGGAAATTCGGCCTTCTTCAGCCCGGCACACCGCGCCCGAAGGCCTCATTTTGCCCTTTTCAACAGCGCAGAGCGGTAGATGAAATGTCTTCGCGGAATTCTGATTCCGGAATGGATTCAAAAAGCGATTCGAATCCTGCAGGCAGTTCAAGATTTTCCAGACTCAGGAAACGCGACGAGGGCAGCGCATCTGCATTTTTCGGATTTTGGAAACATTCTGCGCCGCACTGCAGTTGCCGGCCTGCGACGAGAAAAGACGTTTCCAGCCTCCGGAAAATCGTCCACTCGTCCGGATCCGCATAGCGGACAAGACGCTCGGCGGTATCATAACCGAGCACGAACGTCGTTTCCGGGAAAAGCTCCGCCTTTTGCATAAAACGCGGAGCCTGCGTGAGCGCGACCGGAATGTCCCGGATGGCGGCGGCGCGGCGCAGGCAGTCGGCTTCTTCCAGCGCGGGTTTGTCAACATTGGCGCAGGAGAGTTCAAAAACTCCGCTCAGGCCCGTTATTTTTTCAGCGGCCTTCAGTAAATTTAAATGTCCCTGATGAACAGGATTAAATGAACCGGGCAGCATCAGCCCGCGCTCCGCGCCGACGGTTTGCGCAATTAAAATCAGAATCCATTCACTGAGGAGATTTTCCTGCTCTGCGCGGGATGTTTTTGAAAGGTGCAGCGCGTAAAGTTTTTCGGTCCCGGCGGTTTTGACACAGATAAAGGCCCGGTCACTGCCGCGCCGTCCGCGATCGGTTTGCAACGCCGCTGTACAGCCGATTGAGAGAAATTCGAGATTTGAGCTTTGAAATTTGAAAGCCGCCTCGGCCAGCTTAATCGCTATGGCCGGAGAAACGGAGTGCTCCGGCTTTTCGCCAAGAAAGCGTTCGAGGGCTTCCGGTGAATACGGCACATGCGCTTCGGTCACGAAGCGCGAAGCGCCGGGGGTGGCAAGCAGTGCATGAAGCGCACCCGATCCGCCTCCGGCGGTAACCAGTGCCGCCCGGAAACCGGAATTCAAAATGCTCTCTATTTTGGGGGAGTTCAGAGTTTTAAGTTCCGAGTTTCGAGTTCTGAGTTTCGAGTTTCGGGTTCTGAGTTTCGGGTTCTGAGTTTCGAGTTTCGGGTTCTGAGTTCTGAGTTTTCCAAATCGTCATTTAATGATTTGAACGCTGGTGATGGTGACCGTTTCTTTGGGCACATCGCCGGAAGCGGTGGGGATGACCTTGATGGCATCCACCACATCCATTCCTTCAATGACTTTGCCGAAGACGCAGTAGCCCCAGCCCTGAGCCGTTGGCGATTTGAAATCGAGGAACCCGTTATCGACCACGTTGATGAAGAACTGTGCGCCGCCGCTGTGCGGATCGGAGGTGCGGGCCATGGCGATCGTGCCGCGCAGATTTTTAAGTCCGTTATTGGCTTCGTTTTCAACCGTGTAAGGAGCCCTTTTCTGTTTCATATCGGCAGTAAAGCCGCCGCCCTGAATCATGAAATTGCTGATCACGCGGTGAAAAATCACGTTGGTATAGTGTCCGCTTTCAACATATTTGAGAAAGTTAGCGACGGTTTTCGGCGCTTTCGCTTCATCGAGTTCGATTTTTATATTCCCTTTTGTCGTCTTCATCAGGATCATGGTTTTGCTTTCCTTTTATTTACTTTATGACGGTTACTTCCGTAATAATGACAGGTTCGCGCGGGACATCACTGTAGTGACCCGCGTTTCCGGTTGCGACACCTTTAATTGAATCGACGACATTCATGCCGCTAACGACTTTTCCAAAAACACAATACCCCCATCCATCGGGATTCGGGTAATCCAAACCCGCATTATCAACGACATTAATAAAAAATTGTGCGCCGCCGCTGTGCGGATCGGGGGTGCGGGCCATGGCGATCGTGCCGCGCAGGTTTTTGAGTCCGTTATTGGCTTCGTTTTCAACCTTGTAAGGGGCTCTTTTCTCTTTCATATCAGCGGTAAAGCCGCCGCCCTGAATCATAAAGTTGTCGATCACGCGGTGAAAAATCACATTGGTGTAGTGTCCTCTTTCAACATACTTGAGGAAGTTGGCGACGGTTTTAGGCGCTTTTTCCGCATCCAGTTCGAGGTTGATATCGCCTTTGGTGGTTTTCATCAGGATCCTGGTTTTGATTTCCTTTACAGGTTCCGATTCTGTTTTCACAGGAAGGGTTTCCTTCTCCGCGCCGCAACCGGTCAGAAGAAAAATCGCCGCAAACAGGCCAAACAGTTTTTTCAAATCAGTTTTCATACATAAAAAGCTATTGGTGTTTGGCCCGGATGTCTATAAAGTTCGTTCTCAAATTTTTTGGAGGAACCCTGCAGTGAAAAATGAAGCGTCTGCCATCTTGCTGATTTCCTGCCCTGACCGGCAGGGAATTGTCTGTGCTGTAACCGATTTTCTGATGCGCCATACCGGAAACATCATCAATCTGGAACAGCATACCGACAGTGCTGAAAAAGTTTTTTTTATGCGGGTGGAGTGGGAACTGGCCGGGTTCGCTCTGCCCCGCGACCAGATCAGCGAAAAATTCAGTCTGATTGCCGATCGCTTCAACATGAAATATGAACTCCATTTTTCGGATTACAAGCCGCGCATAGCCATTTTCGTTTCGAAATTCCCGCACTGCCTTCTCGACCTTCTGGCCGCCCGAAGCTCCGGCGACCTGACTGCGGAAATCCCCCTGATTATCAGTAATCACACCGACCTTGAACCCGTCGCCCGAATGCACGGAATCGATTTTTACTGTATTCCGGTTTCGAAGGAAAACAAGGCGGAACAGGAAGCCGGGCAGATAGAAATGGTTAAACAGTACGGCATTGATGTGATCGTGCTGGCGCGTTATATGCAGATCCTTTCGGATGATTTTTGCAAAAACTTTCCCAACCGGATTATCAATATCCATCACTCCTTCCTGCCCGCCTTTGTCGGCGCCAAACCCTATCATTCCGCCCACCAGCGCGGCGTGAAAATTGTCGGCGCAACCAGCCACTACGTTACCAGCGATCTCGACGAAGGGCCGATTATCGAACAGGAAGTGATGCGTGTTTCGCACCGCGATTCCGTTGAAAATCTTATTCGCAAGGGCCGCGATCTCGAAAAACTGGTTCTTTCGCGGGCCGTCTGGGCGCATCTGCAAATGCTCGGTATAGCCTGGCTGGGCGGACAGCTCGGCTTTTATTTCAACCGTTCCGGACGGAGCGTAGGGCTGTCCAATCTCGATATCGCGTTCGGCGGCGCCAAAACCGCCAAACAGAAACGAACTGTTCTGCGCACCGCTTATGTCACGATGACCCGCACCTTTCTCGATGTGATCTGGTTCGGCACTCATTCTGAAAACCGGCTGGCAACGTATGTTGAACTCGACGACAGCGTTCTGCCGTTTCTTCATCATAAAAATCAAATCTGCATCACCGCGCATTTCGGCAACTGGGAAGTGATCGGCCTGATGATGGCCCTTCGGGGTTTTCCGTTCCACAGCATCGCCATGCCGGTTAAAAATCCGGACGTTGACCGGATGCTGATTGCACGGCGCGAAATCACCGGACAGAAAATCATTCCGCGCGAAGGCGCTCTGCGTAAACTGCTCAGCGTATTGCGCAACAACGGTAAAACCGCCTTTCTGGTCGATCAAAACACCAAAGAAAGCGAAGGCGGCATTTGGGTGAACTACTTTGACCTGCCTATTCTCGTCACGCCGGCGCCGGCTGCGCTTGCCATCAAAACCGGCACGGAAATGGTGATCGGTTTCTGCGTCCCGCTGCGCGGCGGACGCTACCGCATTTACGCCAGCGAAACTATCCGGCCTCCGGAAAAATCCGGCGATGAAACCGCGCACGCATTAACCCGGCAAATTCTGGGGGCCATCGAGCGCGAAGTCCGCTGGCATCCGGAACACTGGCTCTGGATGTACAAACGGTGGAAAACCATCAAGCCGGACACCGATCCCGTCCGCTATCCGCCTTACAGCAGACAACGTTGCGCGGCTAAAAAAGGATGTTCAAAATCAATTCAGGAAGAACAGGGCGCGGGCAGAAAAGACCGTGCCGGAGTATGAAAGCAGGGGAGTCTGTTCCAGTCTGTCTGAATGAGATGGATGGGCTCCTGAGTTTCTCAGGGGAGCATGGCGAGAAGTTTTTTCAATAATTCCGGCTTTGAAATTCCGGCGAGGAGAACCGCTTTGTTGCGTCCGGTTTCGCCGGAGACAAGGTGAATCTGTGCGCGGGAAATGTTCAGCGCATCGCTGAGAAAGCGAACGAGCGCTTCGTTTGCTTTCCCGTCAACCGGCGGTGCCTGCAAGCGGATTTTCAGGGCATCGCCGTGAATGCCCTGTATCTCGTTTTTTGAGGCACGCGGTACCGCCCGGACGGGCAGTACAACCCCTTTTGCTGTTTCATAAATCCAGTCCATAAATTTCCTTGGAATGTTGGAGTGATGGAATGTTGGATTACCGGGACGGAAAAAGCCAATCTTCAATGTTATTTTCTCATTTCAGGATGAATTATCCGCGTGCATCTGTGTTCATCAGCGGTTAGATTTATTAGTTAAGAAAGAGGAGTCATAGAATGTCAGCAAAAATTTTAGACGGGAAGGCCATTGCGCAGGATATCCGCGCTGAATTAAAAATAAGAACCGCCGCGCTCAGAGAGCAGGGGATTGTTCCCGGTCTCGGCGTACTGCTGGTCGGCGACGATCCCGCTTCACGTTCGTATGTGACGGCCAAGGAAAAGGCCTGCGGGGAAACCGGTCTCTATTCGCGCGAAATCAAACTTCCCTCGACCGCCTCGCATAAAGAAATTCTCGATGTGGTTCATGCGTTCAACGCCGATGACCGGATTGACGGAATCCTCGTTCAGCTTCCGCTGCCGGACTCTTCGATGGAGCAGTCGGTGATTGAGGCGATTAACCCGGAAAAGGATGTCGATGGATTTCATCCGGTCAATGTGGGGCGTATGATGCTCGGTTTACCGGCTTTTCTGCCGTGTACGCCGCACGGGGTGCTGCAGATTCTGAAGCGCTCCGGCATCAAAACTGACGGAGCGCATGCGGTGGTGATCGGACGCAGCAATATTGTGGGCCGCCCGCTGGTCAATCTGCTCAGTCAGAAGAGTGAACTGGGCAATGCCACAGTCACAATGTGCCACACCCGCACAAAGAACATGAAGGAACTGACGCTGCAGGCCGATATTATCGTGGCGGCGGCCGGACGTCCGAACACGGTGACTGCCGATATGGTTAAACCCGGCGCCGTTGTGATCGATGTCGGTGTCAACCGCATCGAAGACGCTGCGAAGAAAAGCGGATACCGGCTGGCGGGGGATGTGGATTTCGAGGCCGTTTCCCAAAAAGCCTCAGCGATTACCCCGGTTCCCGGCGGGGTCGGGCCGATGACAATCACGATGTTGCTGGCCAATACCGTTGAATCCGCAATGCGCCGTCACCCTGCGAAATAAAAATATGCGCACGCTCAACCGCTATATTGTCTGGGATTATCTGGTGATTTTCCTGGTCGCCCTTTTTTTGATCACGTTTGTGATGACGGTCGGGGCGATGGTGAAAGCGGTCGATTTGATGTCGCGCGGAATTTCCGTTGCATTGATCGGGAAATTTTTCCTGTTGAACGTGCCGTACATTTTGTCGTTTTCGATGCCGATCAGCACGCTGTTTTCCGCGCTGCTTCTGTTCGGACGGCTTTCAACGGACAGCGAAATCAGCGCGATGAAAAGCTGCGGAATCAGCCTTTGGCGGCTGGCTTCTCCGCTTATCCTGCTTTCCATCCTGTTCAGTCTGATCTGTATTTATATCAACTGTGAAGTGGCGCCGACCGCCAAGACCGCCCGTCGCGAACTGCTCAGCACTGTCGGAATTTCCGAGCCGATTAATCTGCTGGAGGAAGGACGCTTTATTCGGGATTTTCCCGGTCTGATGATTTATGTCGGGCGCAAAAACGGCACGAGCGTCAGCGATGTGGTGGCGTATGAGCTGGATAAAGAGGGCAATGTGAAACGCAGTGTGCGCGCCAGATCGGGCAATATTGACGCGAATGAGGTTACCCGGATGCTGACGGTGGATTTGTACGATGTGCATATTGAACTGCCGGACACCAAAGATCCGCACGATGTTTCCAAAACGCAATACCTTTTTGCCAGACATTACCCGATAAAACTGGATATTGAAAAACTGTTTAAAGGCAGGCCGCTGACCATGAAGCGCGGGCAGATGCGGATGGAACAGTTGATAGGTGAGATTCGCCGTGTGAACCGGAACGCTTCCGTGCTTTCTGAAAAAGACCGGTCGATCGGGAAAAACAAACTGATGGTCGAAAAAACAAAATTGGTCATCGAAGCGAATCAGCGCATTTCCATCGCCTTGGGCTGTTTCAGTTTTATGCTGATCGGCATACCGCTCGGCGTAAAGTCGCACCGTAAAGAAACATCGGCAGGAATGATCGTCAGTTTGGTTATCGTGGCGGCCTATTATCTCTGCACAGTCGTTGCCAAATCATTGGCGACGCATCCGGAACTGCACCCGAATCTGATTCTCTGGCTGCCGTTACTCTCCGCACAAATTTGCGGTTTATGGCTGATCAACCGCTCCGGTTGAAGACCGTCCGCCCCCCGCGCTTTTTCCTGAAATTTTACCCGGTCACAAGTGGGGCGGTTTTCCCCCCGGGTTTCGAGTAAACGTCCGTCCCTTAATCCTTTATGAAAGGAATTCCCTTACGCCGCCAAAAAAAATCATCACCGCTGTTCGAAAAAAACGTTTTTTCATTTGTTCCGGTTTTGAAAAAAAAATTCACGAATTTTATTGTCAACCTGAGAAGTTTCGATATCCTTCGCCGCGTTTTTGAAAAAACTCACGGATTAACAGATCACAACTTTGAAAAAGAAGAAGGAATAGAAATGGAAAATAATCGGATATCAAATCGGTTGAAAAAAACCTGTTTTATAAAATGGCTTGCTCTGCTTGGAATCATCTCCTTTTCAGCGAACGCTGTGGCGCAGTACACCTGCACGACGAACGCGGACAACACGCTGACGATCACCGGCTACAGCGGGTCCGGCGGTGAGGTGACCATTCCCGGCTCGATCGGCGGACGGTCTGTGACCGGAATCGGACTTATGGCGTTCTATGACTGTGACAGCCTGACCCGTGTTACGATTCCCTCCGGCGTTAAAAATATCGGGATTTCCGCGTTTTCATTATGTTCCGGCCTGCGCGGGGTCACGATTCCCTCCAGTGTGACTGCGATTGAGAACTCTGCGTTTTATTATTGCACCAGTCTGACGAATATCATCATTCCCGCCAGTGTGACCAGCATTGGGTGGGATGCGTTCGCCCACTGTTCCGGCATGACCGGAGTTACTCTTGGCAGCGGCATCACAACCATCCGGGATAACGCATTTGCCCACTGCACCAGCCTGACCAACGTCACGATTCCTAAAAGCGTAACGAGCATCGAAGGGTGGGCGTTTTTTAGCTGCGCCAGCCTGAATGCCATAACGGTGGATAGCCTTAATTCCGCTTACAGCAGCACAAACGGAATTCTGTTCAATAAGAACAAGACGGTGCTGATTCAATATCCGGCAAATAAAGCCGGCAGTTATTACAATGTCCCCGGCAGCGTGACGAACATCGCATCGGGTGCGTTCGCCTGCTCCGGACTGACAAGTCTCGTAGTCCCGGACAGTGTCAAAACCATCGGGGGTTCTCTGTTCAATAACAGCTCCAGTCTGACCAGCCTCACGCTCGGCAACGGTGTCACCAGCATCGGGGGGGATGCGTTCCGATCCTGCCGCCTGACCAGTGTTACGTTCCCTGCCAGTCTCACTTACATCGGCGACTGGGCGTTCGCAGATTGCGAGACCTTGAAAGAGCTTTATTTTAAAGGCAACGCTCCCGCCCGCGGTCAAGATGTGTATTACGGCGGAGAAGTCTTCTATTATGTACCGGGCACCACCGGCTGGGGCGCTACTCTTGACGGACTCGTTGTGTGGAATCAGACCAACCTCGTCCTGAATTCTTCTTTCGAAGCAGGCGGAGCCGCTCCGGCATCCTGGACTCGCGGCGGCTCGGCCGCCGGTTCATCGGCAGCAGCACAAAGCGGCACAAACTCGCTACGCATCGCAACGGCGGGCGCCAATGCCCCGACCACGCAAACCATTGCCATTCAGGCGGGCACAACCTATGACATCAGTGTCTGGATTAATGCCGCAGGCTTGACTGCCGGCCCGGTTATTTTTGATACAGGCGATAAATATGACGGAGCCGGTCAGGGTCAATTTGTGATCAGCTCGGCCAACAGCGGCTGGACGAAATATTCAGGGAAATTCACCGCGACCAATACCTCTGTGACCTTGAGAATGTTTACCGAGAGCGGCTTCAGCGGAACGGTCTGTTTCGACAACGTTGTGCTGACCCCGGCGACACAGGTGCCAAGCCCCTGGCATCTCCGTGAGATTTCGACCGTTGGAAAATCCGGCGGTACGACTTATAATAACAGCACGTTCACCTTAATGGGTGCCGGCAAGCGGGTTGGCGATGTGTCGGATTCGTTCCAGTATGTGCATCAGGTGTCCAGCGGAGATTGCGATATCAAAGTGAAAGTGCTGACACTGACGAATACCGCTTCGGCGGCGAAGTCCGGTGTCGCGATCCGCGAAACGCTCAACGGCAACGCACGGGCGGCCGGTGTCTGGGTGACCCCCACCAACGGCATCATTTTCACCGCCCGCACCACCACCGGCGGCACGACTACCAACAAAGTGACCACCGGCAAGAAAGCTCCCTACTGGGTGCGGCTGACGCGAACCGGAAACAGCTTTAAAGCCTATTACGGCACAACCGGCACAAACTGGACGCAGTTGGGTTCAACCACCACAATCAGCATGACGACCAATGCCTACATCGGCATGGGACTCTGCAGCGGCGATACCAACAAGCTGGCCACCAGCACAATCAGCAGCGTAACGGCTACTCCGTAATTCGTGTCGTTGCAGCGGGCGGCGCGCGACCCCGATGTCGCGGCCGCCTGATCCGATCAGATTCAGGACGCGACCCTGCGGGAACATGCGCTGATTGCGATTATCCACGTTGGGCTCAAGAGTGCGGAATCATGATTTTTTCATAACCTAGAAGGGTGCCGGTTACGAAGGCGAGGTTGATTTGGGCGATTTCGTAGTCGGCAAACGCGCGGATGCGGGCGAGTTTGGCATCGGCCA
>JALOTS010000168.1 GCA_025457785.1 Pontiellaceae bacterium
AAAAACTCAGCCTTGGCCACAATGTTCTCGTTTCTGAGTTTTATCAGAGGTGTGTTGCCTATTAAGTCGAGGATGTCACATGCTTTCATAAATTTATATATTCCTTGATGGCAGTGTCTCTTTTCCGATTCGCCCGGTTTAAGTGTCCACATGCTAACGGTAATCCGCCGGCGATTACAAGAATGGAACGTATCGGCTCCGAATAAGGGAGCTTTGCGCCTTCTTGTCCGGTCTGAACCGGGCGATTCGGGGGCCGGGGTCAGCCTCCCGTAATCCGGCAATTTTTCCGATGATTGGAAAGACTGTCCGCCAAACACGCAAAAAGTTCGCGAAAAAATGCCTATTCGTTGCGCCGTTACCCCGCGTTCCGCAATTGTGAGACATGATCGTGTTATTTCCCAAAGCGGCGGAGCCAACCGCGAAAAAGACGGTTGAAGGTTTTACGAAATTCAGATTTTTTATCCCGTTTTCTTCACTGCATTTCCAATCCGCTTCGGTTTGTCAGGTATCCGCAACCTGAGATAATTCAGCAAAACGGCCAAACGCTTCTCCGCCGGCTGTATCAAGCGGGGCGGAGAAGCGTTCCGGTTTTCAGGGGCCTATACAGGCGGGTGCAGACACCCGGTAAAACCGGGAGGTCTGTGTCGCGATCGAGAAGGTCTGTTCGTATGGCGAAGACAGAATATAAGTGCCCGCAGCTGTCCATACGGTGCCGGTGCCCAGTGCGTCGGCATACTGCAATTCGTAAACCACCGGGCTTTCGCCCTGCCACTCGATTTTAAGAGTTCCAGCCCCCGCATCACAGATAAGGTTTGTGATGACAATATCCGAAGACGGCGGAGTCTGACAAACGGTTAGAACGTAATCTTCCGCTTCGCCGTCGTAAACAACGCCGGTCGGCTGCAATCCTGTGTAACTGCTGAAGCGGAACCGCCCGAAGGTCTTTCCGGGGCTGGCGTTGGTCGGGACGGCGACAGACATGGAGTTGGTGCCGGGAGACAGCGTCAGGTTCGTTGCAATCTGTTCTCCGGTATCGCTCCAGCTTCCGTTCCGGTTGAAATCAATCCATGCATTGAGAATGCCGTTGGTCGATGCGGTAACATAAACCGTTGTATTCGATCCCCGGAGCAGCGGGCCGGCAACGGTCACACCGTCTTCATCAGCGGTGCCGCTGCTGTCGTCACCGAGCGCCTGCGCATCGGGCTGTCCTTCCGGTTCGTGATCCGGCGGGACGGCTCCAAGCCAATAGGCGGACGGAATCAGATGACGCGCTCCATTATTGATATACAGAACGGGATAGGGGGCGGGAGCGTCGCCGAAATCAAGCGTCTCAAGTTTTACTTCGTAATCTTCCACTTCACCGTCGCTTTCCTGTCCGGCATAAGAGGGTGTTGCGGGGACATACGTCGTAAACCGCCACCGGGAATGCGGGCCGCCTGAAACCAGCGCAGGAGGAACGGGGACATTGAGTGTTAGATTGTTGATTCCGGGAACCAGTGCCTGATTGGTATAAACCTGCTCTCCGGCATCAATCCAGCTCTGATTGGCATTCCAGTCAATCCAGGCATTCAGATAACCGGGAACCGATGCGATGACCTGAACGGTTACCGTGGAACCCGCGATCAGCGGAGATGGAATCACTACACCGTCCTCGTCACCGGGCGGGAACGGGATGTCGGAGGGAAGCGGACAAACCAGATCCTGATCATCGCCCCGTGCGTTCAAGTCGGGTTGCCCGTCGGTGTCGGAATCGACCCCGGCACCCAGAAAGACTCCGGAAGCAATAATATGGCGTGCGCCGTTATTCGTGACTAATACGGGATACGCCGGGGCGGAGAGGCTGTCCCACGCATCGCCGAAATCCAGCTCCTGAATCTGAACCTGATAATCTTCCACCTCGCCGTCTTCCGCCAGACCTAAAAAGTTAAGCGGCGGAATCGGTTTGGTTGTGAACCGGAAGCGGGCGAAAGTTGTGCTGGAAACCGCTGCCGGCGATACAGGGAAATTCAGCGAGTTGGTGCCGGGAACGACGGGCTGCATCATGAAAATCTGATCGGCGGCATCACCCCATGTTCCGTTTCCGTTAAAATCGATCCAGGCGGAGAGGAACCCGTTGGTCGAGCAGATAACATCGACTGAGGCGGTCCGTCCGGGGATCAGCATGGAGGTGAAGATTACGCCGTCTTCATCGGGAAGGTTATTGATGTCGTCACCCAGTGCATTCGGACTGGGCTGTCCATCAAGTTCCGGGTCGATCAGGTTCCCGAGAAAAACGCCGGGTGCAATAATATGGCGTGCGCCGTCATTGAGAAGGAGGGTCGGGTAGGAGGGATCCGGGGCATCGCCGAAATCCATTTCCAGATCGAAGAATACCGATGCGTCGGAGGCATAAATGTATTCCGGCGGTTCAGGGATATATTGACCTGGAGGCGCGCTGGGCGCGCCAATATACGTTCCGTTGTCAATCAGCAGAGTGTCGAGCCAATGGCTGATTTTCAGGGAGGTATGACGGTTATACAGTAAATCGGCCTGATTATTTCTGCTGTAGCGGATCACGCTGTGCCGGTAGTCTGACATGGGCATTACGCCGCCGGTGATCTGAAACTGCATCAGCACAGAAGCCGATCCGCCGGGAGGGATATCTCCGAGAATCCAGGTCGGAACCTGAAAATTGCCGTCGTGTGTCCAGCAGTACCAGGCCCATTCGTGCTCGTTCACTGCCTCAATGAAATAAACCCCGCCCGATACCGGATCGGTATAGTAAGGGGGGACACCATTGGGGAGGTTGGTCGTGCTGGCGATTGCGAACTCGGCGGCGATGCGCGCGCCCTTCATGATCCCTGAACAGGTGGAGTTGAGCGGATTCTGAACTTCGTTGTGACTGTTGGACGAAACCATCTGCGGGTAGGTTGACGGCAGGTTGTTGACAACAGTTGCCTTCACGGTAAACGCGACAATGTTTGATGCCTGGGTTCCGTCAAATGTGATGCTTTGAACAATGCCCTCGATCGACAAGGGGGCATCATCATCGTGAAATTCCCAGGTTTTTACCTGAACGGCCTGCGTAAGAGGGTCTTGAAACCACTGACCCTGCAGCGCAAACGAATCCCAGACCGGGCCGCATGGAGGCTGAGGACTCTGGAATGTACTGGAGCGGATAGGCCGGACGGGCCCGGCGAATGTAATAAAAGTTCCGAACACGATCCATATAACCATAAGCAGACGTTTCATCATTTCTCCTTTCAGAGAGAAGACTCCGCGCGGCCGTTCGGCTTTCCGTTTGTTGACTGTCCGCCCAATGTCTGCTCTCGGTTTTAAGCACAGCCGAACTCCATCTGCCAACAGAAAGACTCTATACTTAAATGCGTACAAACGTGTCAATGTTTTTGATCTTGCGCCGGAGCGGGCTTACGAACGTGTTGCCCGCCAAGACACCGCGATACCCGGATTTTTTTCTGTTATTCCGGACGGATTGATTTTGACCGAACGGGTTCCGTTCCGCCTTTTGAAAAACGAATATTTACCGCCAACAGGATTGCTTTTTCCCGGCGGGTGCGTAGATTGTCCGCCCTTTGGGAACGGAAATGCCATTCCGTTCTCTGATAACTATTGGAATACCATGAGAAACGAAAAAATCCGCAATGTCGCGATTATCGCGCACGTTGACCACGGCAAAACCACGCTGGTCGATCAGATTATTAAACAGGCCCATATTCTGCGCGACAACGAAGTGTTTCAGGATTGCCTGCTCGACAGCAATGATCTTGAACGCGAGCGCGGCATTACCATTCTTTCAAAAAACATCAGCGTGGTTTATAACGGGGTGAAAATCAACGTGATCGACACGCCGGGACACAGCGACTTCGGCGGGCAGGTCGAGCGCGTGCTGAACCTCGCCGACGGCGTGCTCCTGCTGGTCGATTCGGCGGAAGGGCCGATGCCGCAAACCCGCTTTGTGCTGGATAAGGCGCTCGAACTGAATCTGAAGCCGGTGGTTGTCATCAATAAAGTGGATAAACCGGATGCCCGTTGCGATGAGGTTCACAATATGGTCTTCGACCTTTTTGCGGAACTTGAAGCCAGCAACGATCAGCTCGATTTTCCGGTGCTCTACGCCAGCGGACGCGACGGATGGGCCGTCACCGATCTCAGCGATCCGCGCGACTCGATTAAGCCGCTGATGGACGCGATTGTGAAGCATATCCCCGGCCCGCCCGTTAAAGAAGGCCCCGTTCAAATGCAGGCGACAACGCTCGACTACAACGATTACGTCGGACGGATCGGCATCGGCCGCGTCTATCGCGGAACATTGGATCTCAAAACGCCTGTTTGCATCATTAAACGCGACGGTTCGGTACGCAACGTTCAACTTAAAGAGCTGCAAACCTTCGAAGGACTTGGACGTGTCAAAACCGCCAGTATCCCGTGCGGCGACCTCTGCGCCATTTCCGGCATCGTGGACATTGACATCGGCGACACCATTGCGCACGCCGAACACCCGGAAGCGCTTCCGCTGATCGCGCTGGATGAGCCCACTTTGTCGATGGGCTTTCGCGTCAACGATTCACCGTTTTTCGGAAAAGACGGAAAATATGTCACCAGCCGGCATATTCGGGAACGGCTGATGAAGGAGACCGAACGCGATGTGGCGCTGCATGTTGAAGAAACCGATGGCGATGCCTTTACGGTGAGCGGGCGCGGTGTTTTGCATTTGTCCATTCTGATTGAAACAATGCGCCGCGAAGGGTTTGAGCTGACGGTCGCGCAGCCGCGTGTTATTTTCCGTATGCACCACGGCATCAAAGAAGAGCCGATTGAAATTCTGACGGTGGACGTGCCGGATGAATATGCCGGAAAGGCCATTGAATTGATCGGCCAGCGGCGCGGCGAAATGATCCGCATGGATCAGCTCGGCCTGCGTAAAAACATGACGTTCCACATTCCAACCCGCGGACTGATCGGCCTGCGCAGTAAAATGATGACGGCCACGGCGGGAGAAGGAATTATCAATCACCGGTTCCTTCATTATGCACCGTACACCGGAGAAATTATTCACCGCAATAACGGGGTTCTGATCAGCATGGGCAACGGAAAATCCGTGGCGTTCGCCATCGATGCGCTGCAGTTGCGCGGTACTTTTTTCATTGATCCGGGCGAAGAATGTTACGAAGGCATGATTGTCGGTGAGCATTGCCTCGACAAAGATCTGCTCGTTAATGTTCAAAAGGCGAAACAGTTGACCAACATGCGCGCATCAGGTTCCGACCGCGCCATGAAAATCGCGCCGGCGCAAAAACAATCGCTCGAAGAAGCCTTGGAATACATCAAAGATGATGAACTGGTTGAAGTGACCCCCAATCACGTCCGGCTGCGTAAACGTTATCTGACCGATAATGAGCGCAAACGGATGAAACGTTCCGCTGTCGAATGATTTCATACGGCAAGAATGCTCCGGGCATACGGAAAGGATTAGTATTCATCCAATCTAACAAAGCAAAAACGGGCGGATTTGTTTACAGAAAAACGAGTTTGTTTTTAAAAGGACCCTGAAGGAGCCGGGCATTCCGAATTTTCCGAATATTCGAAAAGTTGAAACTTGCGCGGCGAAAG
>JALOTS010000169.1 GCA_025457785.1 Pontiellaceae bacterium
CCGGCCCGCTCGACGATGGCGGGCGAGATCGTGAATTCCAGCGGCGACACCAGACAAAAAGCCAGCCCGACCGTCTGATAAAAATTGTGGGTGAAGCGCGGATAAACGTTCCAGATGGCGGCGGGACTGCTTCCGTCGCTGTAACTCATCGGCACATACAGCGTAAAATCTTTCCCGTTTGCCGCCCCATACCCGTTGGTAAAAACGAGCTGATGATCGCCGATCCCGACCGTCAGCCGGGACCCTTCCAGCACCCCCTCCCCGCACAGGTTGATCGACCCGATATTCAGGCTTGAATTGCCCGCCACGTTCAGGGCGCTTTTCAGCGCCTTGGCCGCACTGGATGACCCGGGAATAAATTCATCCACCGGAATGCTGGCAAACTCGACGTTGTCGATCCCGCCCAGGAAACTGTTTTTCAGCGGCATCGGACCGTTGTCTGAATAGGTCAGGGAAAAATCTTTTCCGAACGACAACTCCGGACGATGAACAATGATCGGACGAAAGCGTGCGCCGAATTCGATGCCGAAACAACTGTAGAACTCCGGCTGATCCGGGTCTTCGGCCTCTTCCAGCCAGCCGCGGCAATTGAACAGTCTGCCGGGAACCACGTCGTTTTCTTCATACTCAATGACAAATTTGGCATGAATCAAAAATCCGAACGGGATATTTCCGACGCGAAGATAACCCTGCATTTCGCTCAAACCGGTTGGTATCCAGAGAGAGGTGCCCTCTGAAACGAACGAATCCACCACGGCGGACTCCTCAAAATGAAAACTCATGGGAAGGGAAACCTGCCGATACGCCGCATGAACCGTTACCGAAAAGAAAAACAGCACAAAAGAAATACACCGCGCCAAGCTTCTCATAACAACCTCCCATCCGAATGAACTGAAACCCTGATAGATATACCATACCTTACACCCCATTTACACGCCGTCAATCTGAGTTATTTACCTTTACCTCCGCTTCGTGCAGACCCTTTTTCCCCAAGGCGGCAAAACCACCTGTCTGCGTGCGCACTCGCACAGGCTGGAAACCGAAGTCAGAGCGCCGGGACATGATCCACTGAGCCTCGTCGGCACAGCTCCTGCCGAGCCACCTTGTTATTGGTTGCCTGATATCACATACCTCCTTATTTTCTTACTCCGGCACGGTCTTTTCTGCCCGAAACTCGTTCTGCTTTTTATCGACGTACAGCCTATTCCTGATAAATCGCCTTTTTCTTCACGGGAGGCTTGCCGAACGGCCTGTTTCTAGTAGAGAATCCGCCCCTATTTAGACCAACCCGGACTGGAGTGGATTATGGCTGAAGAACTGCAACCGTTACTTGAACAGATTCGCAAAGAAGGTGTCGAGAAAGCTCAAAAGGAGGCTTCCGATATTCTTGCGCAGGCAAAGGAAAAAGCGGCCCAGATGGTGCGCGATGCCGAAACGAAGGCAAAGGAACTGGTGGCAAAAGCGGAGGCCGATGCCGAAATCTACACGCAGCGCAGTACCGCTACACTGGAGCAGGCCGCCCGCGATGTGCTGATTACCGTCGGACAGGGAATCGAAAACATCATCGCCGATCTGGTTGCGGGAGCCACCGAAGAGGCGCTGCGGATCGAGGTGCTTGAGCAGATGATGATCAAAATGGCGCAATCCTGCGCGGAACGTCACGGCGAAACCCGTATTGAACTGCTGATCAGTCAGGACGATCAAAGCGATCTGGTCAAATTTTTTGCCGACAAGTATCGCGCGAAGATGGTTCACGGTCTCGAACTGCACGTTGACAACGAAATTCTCAAAGGATTCAAAGTGAGTTTTACCGATGACCATGTCTATCTCGACTTTACTCAGGAAGCCATCGCCGAGGCTCTGACCGCATTCCTGCGTCCGAAGCTGGCCGAGATCGTCGGGCGTGTCGCCAAGAAGGCAGGAAAAGAAAAATAGAGTCCGCAGATGAACGCAGAGAACCTCAGATGATAAAAGATGATGAAAAAAGCATGCGATTATTGGCACGGAAACGGTTGTGCGTAATGAGGTTGGGTGCGGATAAAAAAATGGTTCTCAATCTGCGTGAGTCTGCGTGAATCTGCGGATAAATAAAAAATGAAAAAACACTGGTATCTGGTTGCATCCCTTCCGATGCTGCGACTCGGCGAAAAGCCGGCGATAGACGCGGCGGGGTTTCGTGCGGCCTGTGCCGGGCATCTTTCCGATGAAGAATGTTCCGCGGTCGGTGCGGTTTTAGAAAACCGCGAGCCGCCTGTCGGCGCGGCTTCCACTCTTTGGAACGGCGAGGTGCAGTTGCGCGATGCCGTGGTGCGGCTTCGCGCCAAAAACCGCGGCACCGATGCCGCCCGGTTTTTACGGACGCATGACGGGTTCAATGTCTCCATAGAAAAAATGGCGGCGGATGCGTTTATCCGTCCGAATCCGCTGGAACAGGAGATGGAACTTGACCGTGCCCGCTGGACACTGGCCGACGAGCTGGCCCTGACCGATCCGTTCGGATTTGCCGGCGTGCTGGCTTTTGCCGCCAAGGTGCGTCTCGCGGAGCGCTGGGCGGGTCTGGATGAAGAAAACGGAAAAATAAAAGTCGAAGAATGGATTGAGGGATCTCTGAACGTGGAGCTGGAACAGGAGAAGTAAGATCAGAATGATTTAGGACAGAATGATTTACGGCAGGAGGGGTTTCCATGGTTGGAAAAATTATTCTGTCCCGAATGATTCTGATCCGTTGTTGTTTTTTAGGTAAGCAGACGGGAATGTAATCATGAACTTAGGCAAGATTGTTGGAGTAAACGGGAACCTGTTGACGGTGGAATTCGAAAAGCCGGTCATTCAGAACGAGGTGGGCTTCGCGCGGCTGGGCGATATCGCGCTGAAGGCGGAGGTGATCCGTATTCGCAACCGCCATGCCGAGCTGCAGGTGTTCGAGGATACCACCGGATTGAAGGTGGGCGATCAGGTGGAGTTTACCGGCGGGCTGCTTTCCGTCGAGCTGGGCCCGGGGCTGTTGACACAGGTTTTTGACGGGTTGCAGAATCCGCTTCCGGCACTGGCCAAGGAGTGCGGCTTTTTTCTTCAGCGCGGCAAATATATCAAACCGCTTCCGCGCGATGTGAAGTGGGCGTTTACCCCGTTGCGGAAAGCCGGCGATACGGTGCTGGCCGGGGATGCTGTCGGGCAGGTTCCTGAAGGAATTTTTGATCATAAAATCATGGTGCCGTTCCGGCTGCCGGGCCGCCTGACGGTTAAGTCGGTCGCCGGTGCGGGCGAGTTCAGCGTTGAAGACACCGTGGCGGTGGTCGTGGATGATAAAGGCCGTGAGCACGAGGTGAAGCTGATGCAGGTCTGGCCGGTGAAGATGCCGATCAAGTGCTATGCCGAACGTTTGCGTCCGACCGAGCCGCTGGCCACGTCCCAGCGCATCGTGGACACCTTTTTCCCCGTGGCACGCGGCGGAACCTATTGTATTCCCGGGCCGTTCGGCGCGGGCAAAACCGTTTTGCAGCAGATCACCAGCCGCCATGCCGATGTGGACATCGTGGTCATCGCCGCCTGCGGCGAGCGCGCCGGTGAAGTGGTTGAAACCCTGCGCGAATTTCCGGAACTGACCGACCCGAAGACCGGCAAGAGTCTGATGGAGCGCACGCTGATTATCTGTAACACCAGCTCGATGCCGGTGGCGGCGCGCGAAGCCTCGGTGTACACCGCCGTGACGATTTCTGAATACTATCGCCAAATGGGACTCGATGTTCTGCTGCTGGCTGACTCGACCTCGCGCTGGGCGCAGGCGCTGCGCGAAATGTCCGGCCGCCTCGAAGAGATTCCCGGCGAAGAGGCGTTCCCGGCCTACCTTGAGTCGGTTATTGCCGCTTTCTACGAGCGTGGCGGAGTGGTTCGCCTGCATAACGGAGAAACCGGCTCGGTCACCATCGGCGGAACGGTGTCACCGGCGGGCGGTAACTTTGAAGAGCCGGTTACGCAGTCCACACTGAAAGTGGTCGGCGCGTTTCACGGGTTGAGTCGCGCCCGGTCCGATGCCCGCCGTTATCCGGCCATCGACCCGCTGGACAGTTGGAGCAAATACAACAGTGTGGTGGATGCGGACGAGCTGGCGCAGGCCCGCCGGTTTCTGCGCGAAGGCAGCGAAGTCGGACAGATGATGAAGGTGGTCGGCGAAGAAGGAACCTCGATTGAGGACTTCATCGTCTACCTGAAAGGCGAATACATTGATGCGGTTTATCTGCAACAGAATGCCTTTAACGATGTGGACGCCGCCACGCCGGTTGAGCGGCAAAAACACGTTTTCGGATTTATTGCCCGCTTTTTGCGAACCGCGCTGAAGTTCGAGAACAAAGATGTTGCCCGCAGCTTTTTCCACAAGCTGACGCAAAGTACGCGCGACTGGAACCAGCTCGCCTTCAATTCGGAAGAATTTAAAAAGCAGGAAGAACAGCTTGATCATCAGATCGCGGAAGTAACCAGCTACGAATAAATTTTAACCGCAAATGGACGCGAAGTAGCGCGAATGAGAAAAGAAATTTTTGACAGGATGACAGGATAAACAGGATTGAGTTTTCCAAATGTCGGAAAAGTAAGAAGAAAAAAATGACACAGGCCGAACTGAAAAAGATCATTGTGAAGGGCGAAAGCGAGAACGTTGAGTTCAAGCGCTCGTTCGGGCGCGAATGTATCGAAACGGTCTGTGCCTTTGCCAACAGTTCCGGCGGACGGCTGCTCGTCGGCGTGACGAACGCCGGAGAAATTTGCGGCGCGGAGCTTTCGCCGGAGACTCTTCAGGATTGGTGCAATCAGATTAAAATGCAAACATCACCCGCCGTGATCCCGGACATAGAGGTTCTTGAAACGGAGTCCGGGCCGGTCGCGGTTATTGATGTTGATGAATATCCGGTGAAGCCGGTTAATTCGCGCGGGCGTTATTTTAAACGGGTTCAAAATTCCAACCATCAGATGGATTCGTCCGAAGTCGCCAATATGTATCTGGCAACCTTTAATCTTTCCTGGGATGCCTACGAATATCCGAATGCTTCGCTGGATCAGCTTGATAAGAGGAAAATCCGTGCGTTTATTGCGAGAGTGAACGGGACCAAACGGTTTGCTCTGAAGGGCGATCCTGTTTCGGCGTTACGGAAACTTCACCTGATTCGCGAGAACAACAAACCGACTGGCGCGGCGTTGCTACTGTTTGCCAAAAATCCGCTTCCGTTCCGTATTCATATCGGACGGTTTAAAACGCCATCCATGATCATTGATGACAAACAGGTCGAGGATACGCTGTTTGAGGCTGTCGAAGCCGCGATGAAAATTTTGATTGGTCATATTCATGTGGCCTTTGAGTTTGACGGGTCGATTCAACGTAAAGAAAGGTTCCAGTATTCGCTGGAGGCAATTCGCGAAACACTTCTCAATGCTGTGGTGCACCGCGACTACACAAACCCAGGTGATATCATCATTAAGGTGTTCGACGATCGGATTCCGGGCCTTGCCGAGGTCGTGCTGCCAGCGGTGCGACGCGTCCTGGCCGGCCGGGACGAGGCGGTGCCCGCGGGGTCGGATGCGCAGGCG
>JALOTS010000170.1 GCA_025457785.1 Pontiellaceae bacterium
CAGTGCGAAAAACTTTTTCTTAAAGTCATGCAGGCTTTTTATCACAACAGATGCCGCTTTAAAGCGACAAACTCTGTTTTTTCGCAGTTTATGTCGACCGCCGACATTTAACATTAAAAACCAGAAAAACCGTTCTGGCTGTTCCAAAATCCACTCTGTATAGTCTGCGCAGATGCCTATAAAATCCAAAGCTGAACAGGATGAAACACAGTTTCCTTCCCTGAAGTTCCGTTTCGACTGGCGACCGTATCAAAAGCGGGTGCTGGAAGCGATTGAACACCATTTAAGCGATCAGCGGCTGCATGTGGTGGCAGCTCCGGGCGCGGGAAAAACAGTACTCGGTCTGGAGATTTTCCGACGTCTGGAAAAGCACACGTTTATCCTCTCCCCCACCCGCATCATCCGCGACCAGTGGCTGCAACGTCTGACCGACTTCTGCGATACGGACGATCCGCTAAGCATGGACTGGGTCAGCAACCGGCTCAATAATCCGCAGATTCTCACCTCCATTACCTATCAGGCCCTCCATTCAAAATCGCGCATAGATGAAGAAATCGACTCCGATGAAAACGAAGACGACGACGAAACCGAAACGGAAACCGTGGATGCCGCCTTTGTCCTGGAAATCTTTAAGCAGCACCGGGTACAGGTCATCATTCTGGATGAAGCACATCACCTGCGGACAGAATGGTGGAAAGTGCTGGATCAGCTCTGCGAAGCGATTCCCGAACTGATTATCGTCGCTCTCACGGCAACACCGCCCTATGACTCGAAGGCCCCCGAGTGGAAACGCTACACGGAACTCTGCGGTCCGATCGACGAAGAGATTTCCGTGCCCGAGCTCGTTAAGGCCGGTACACTTTGCCCGCATCAGGACTACATCTGGGCCGTCGATGTGAGCCCGTCTGAAAGGCAACGAATTAAAGTCTATGACGATCAGGTGAAACAACTGCTGAATCATCTGGTGAACGATGAAACCTTCTGCACCTGCGTCCTTGAACACCCGTGGCTTGATGAAGAACCGGATGAGGCAGGTGTCTATAACGATCCGCAGGCGGCAATGGCACTGCTGATTTTTCTGAAACATAAAACAGGCAACCCTGCGCCGAAACTCTGCGCAATACTGGACATTTCCGGCAAGGATATCCCGGCGCTCACCCGGACGTGGTGGCAGATCCTGCTCGAACACCTGCTGCTTCGCGGCAGCGTCAAACAGTCTGCCTCCGCTTTGGCCTATTATGACGAATTAAAAAAACGACTGCGTTCGCTTGAACTGCTAAGGAAAAATGAACTGTCGATCATGCGCTCACGGCGGCTCGAACGATCTCTGGCGCTGAGCGGACAGAAAGCAAATGCCTGCCTGCTGATTCATAAGCTGGAAATCAAGCAGCGCGGCGATGACCTTCGGCAGGTGATCTTGACCGATTATATTCGCGATGAAGCGCTCAGCATGGCCAACTCGCTTGGAACATCCACCCTCGGCGCCTGGCCCGTTTTCAAGACTCTCTGTGAAAAATCATCGATTCCGGCGTCTGTCGCCATGCTGACCGGACGGATGAGCATCGTACACGAAACGCTGGTCGAAAGCCTGACGATGGCAACAGAGGAACATAAGCTGGTTTTTACACCATTCGATCCATTGCCCGGCTATGTGAAAGTTTCCGGCCCGTTAAACCTGCTGACAAACAGCTTTACCTCGCTGCTGATCAAGGGCCGGATCAAGACGCTGGTGGGAACCGGTGCGCTGCTCGGCGAAGGCTGGGATGCCCCGGCGGTTAACTCCCTGATTCTCGCCAGCTCGGTTGGCACCTATATGCTGACGAATCAGATGCGCGGGCGAGCCATCCGCATTGACCGGTCAACGCCGGAAAAGATCAGCAGTATCTGGCACCTCGTGGCGCTCGATGCAAAAAGCGACAGCGGGCTGGGAGATTTTTACGAGCTGAAGCGGCGATTCGAAATCTTTGTCGGCCTCTCTGAGCGCAATTTGAATATTGAAAGCGGCTTTGAGCGCATGAAGGCCTCTGGACTGGAACCGGGGCCTGCGGGACTCGGCATCAACGCCTGCTTTGCCAACAACCGGCAGATGATCAGCAGGTTTCACAACATCGCAACGGTTTCCGAACGTTGGAAAAAAGCACTGGCCTCAGACCTGAACTCACGCATCGTTCCATCGGTCGAAACAGAAAATCTTCCGAGATTCCGCTCATTCCAGCTAAGGAATACACTGGGACACCTGCTGTTCCTTCTCATGAATGCGCTCGGCTGCTGGCTGAGCTGGGGCGAAGTCTATGCCCGCCAAAAGGGACCATTTTTTGCCATTTTCATTGTCACCGGAATTGGAACCGCATGGATGGTCCTGTCCCGGTTCAGAGAAACTCTTTCTGTACTGCGTATCTGCCTGCGGCATCTGCCGGTCGACGGGGCCCTGCGGCAGATCGGAGAGGCGCTGTGCAGAGCACTTTGCGAAGCCGGCATGATTGAAACCCCGTTCCGCCGGTTACACATTCACGCGGTCTGTGCATGGGACAAAAGTTATTACCTGAGCCTGAGCGGCGGCACCTATTACGAATCATCCTTATTCGCGGACGGACTAGCCGAACTGCTGGGGCCCATCGACAACCCGCGCTATCTGGTGATTCGCGAAGGAAACTTCCTCGGGCGCAAGCGAGACGACTATCATGCCGTTCCCTTCCGACTGGCCGCAAAAAAAGAGCTGGCCGAAATCTTCTACCGCGCCTGGGTTCGCCACGTCGGGCCCTCTGACCTCATCTACACCCGCAGCGAAGAAGGCCGCGCCGCGCTGATACACGCCCAGGCCCGGGCCTTCACCGCCGCCTTCAAAGAACAGACCCGCCGCCTCGACCGCTGGCAATAACCGACTGCCGGATTATCCATACTGAATCGTGTTCACGACAACTGATCGAGCCAGTTCGAACAAACTCTTTTCGACCGTGGCCATGGTTCCGGTAACATCCGCTTTGCATCCGACCGCCTCAAGCGCTGTTTGCGTTGGTTTGCCGATGGCGAGCACCGTTCTCCCGAGCAACCCATCACCCCCCCACTGCGAAACAAACGAGTCAACCGCCGATGCCGACGCGAAGAACACCGCGTCAAACTCCGGACAGCGGTCATATTCGATCAAGCGATTTTCATAAAGGATCACGTCGTCCACCTCCGCCCCGGCGGCGCGCAATCCATCGGCCAGCTCCGGCCCGGCCTTCTGCGAACGAAGCCGCAGAATTTTCCGCCCCTTGACCAGCGGCGCAGCGGCTTCAAGCAACCCTTGAGCGGAAAAATCAGATTCCGGCATCAGGTCGCAGCCCAGCCCGATCTTTTCAAGCGCCCGCGCTGTCCCGGAGCCCACACTCATGATTTTCGGAAGCTTCCGGAAATCAGCCTTTTTCAGGAGCAGCAGCTCCTGAAAACAACGTACCGCCGAGGGCGAGGTCAGCGCGATCCAATCATACGCTTCGAAAGTTTCCAACGTTTCGAAATTCAGCTCCAGCTTAATCAGCGGACGAACAACCGGCCGACCGCCGAAATCGTGAACGGCCTGAACGGCCTGATCCATCAGCGCTTCACTGCAGGTCAGCAACACACGCTGTCCACCCAGCGCGCCAAGCGTGTGATCAAACCCGTAGCGGGCGATTTCTCCGACAATAAAGAGTCCTGCACGAGTCTCCTTTTGTAGCTTAGCTGGCGTTATAGCCAGTGGAACGGTCATAGACCTTCCCGCCGCAACTGGAAGGTCTTCAACCATTCCCGCCCTGCAATGATTCAACGTTGTTCGAAAAACCTCTTCACGATCCGACCCGGCTTCAAACACAAAGGCACACGGCGTATCAGGATTCGTTCCGTCTTTAATCATCTCTTCTGCGAGCTGTCCGGCAACGCCGACCGCCATATAAAAAACAACCGGAAGCTCTGCACGCGCCGCAGAATCCACCGGAGCGAGTCCGCCGCTCTGCAGACGCGGAGTCATCACGGAAAAACCTCTGGCAACGCCGCGCCGCGTCAGCAGCATGCCGGTATCCGCCGCCGCCGTCTGCATGGCGCTGATGCCGGGAATGACGCGACTGGCCAGCCCAAAATCTTCGAGCGCTTCGACCTCTTCGGCAAGCCGTCCGAAAATTCCGGCATCGCCGCCTTTCAGGCGCACTACACGTTTTCCCTTGCGCACCTCATCACACAGCATCTGATTGATTTCATCCTGCGGCTGACTGTGTGCACCGAGCCGCTTGCCGACATAGATTTTCTGCGCGTTTTCCGGAAGATGGTCCAACAGCGAATCATCCATGAGTGCATCGTAGAGGCAGACTTCCGCCGTCTGCAAGGCCCGCAGTCCGTCGAGCGTGCAATGTCCCCCGCAAACCCCCGCGCCGACAAAGGCCACGCTCTTCACAAACAGACTGCGAATCGCCGTCATGCGCGGATCTTTTTTTCGAAACGTGACGGCCAGCGCTCCCTGCGCTTCGTGGGTTTCGAGTTCGGAAAGCGGAATCCACTCTGTAATGCGATCTTCAAGACCCAGCCGCTGCATGGCGACACCCGCCATAACCAGCAGATCGAATTTTCCGTCGTCGAGCTGCTGAATACGCTCTTCGATATTGCCGCGCACCGGGCGCTGTTCCGCATCCGGGAAGCGGCGGGCGGCATAGGCGGCGCGCCGGTCGCTGCTCACGCCAATCACCTTGGGATTCAACGACCCGACCAGCACGTCGCGGCGGTCGCCGGAATCCGGCAGCCAGAACCAGTCGATTCCTGCGGGAACCGGATCGGGCAGATCTTTGGCACTGTGCACGGCGAAATCAATGGATCCGGCAAGCAACGCCTCGTCCAGAGTACGGGTAAAAAAATCGGCGGGGCTTTCGCGCAAATCGGTCGTCCGGTCCACGTCACCGGGTGTTATAATTTCCGATGTTTGGAAACGCGGTGAGGACACCGCGTCTACGTTTTCCAAACTCTGGAAAATTCTCTCAAACAGATCCAGCACCTGCCGGGTCTGCCGGAGTGCCAGCGGACTGTTGCGTGTGCCTGCTTTAAATATTCTGTTAGCCATAACTGTACCTTAACCGGAATAAACACCAAAAATCACCGCGAATCGATCACTATTAACGCGCCACCAAGAGTTTTTACAAGGCATCATAGCCGCAAACAAAACGTTAAACCGCGAATCAACCTAGCGCGGCAAAGCCGCAACCAAAATAAGAATTTAGTCAGAATAATTAAGGTCAGAATGATTTTCACTCAGACATAATTTCCCTCTCTTATTATTCTGACCCAAATTATTCTGACAAAACAGGTTGTGTTGAGGATTAAATAAAAATCGTACATAAAAAACAAGAAAATGACGGATAGTAGTGCGAATGGCCGCAAATAAAAAATCCTCAAACATCACTTGAAAAAAGAATCTGCAAACAACGGCATCGAACCTAATCGATGAACCGCAACGGTTCATGCGTTCGCGCAGGCTCTCACCGGTCACTCAAAATGCACCACCTGTGGTCACTTCAAAATGCACCACCCAAGAGTCCTTTTGTTAGCTTTTAATTTCTGTTCAGTCAAGGGT
>JALOTS010000171.1 GCA_025457785.1 Pontiellaceae bacterium
AAATATTTTCTTTCTGTTTAAAGCCAAATGTCCGGTCGTGGCAAAATCGGCCGGTCTGCCGGTCGGCACGCATGTGCTGCGTCATGGAAGGAGCTTTCTGTAATGCGCATCGCGATTGCATCCGGAAAAGGCGGAACCGGCAAAACGACACTGTCGGTCGCGCTGGCGCAGGCTTGGAACGGCCCGGTCCAACTGCTCGACTGCGATGTGGAAGCGCCGAACGCCTCGATTTTTCTGCCCCTGGAAACGGCGGCGGAACAGGCCGTCACCGTTCCGGTGCCCGTGGTCGATTCGACGCGCTGCACCGGATGCGGAAAGTGCGCGGCGATCTGCGAATTCAACGCGCTGGCCGTGGCCGGCAAATCCGTTCTGGTTTTTGAGGAACTGTGCCACAGTTGCGGCGGTTGCGTGCGGATCTGCCCCGAAAAGGCAATCAGCGAACAGCCGCGCAAAATCGGAACCCTCCGCTCGGGACAAATCGGAACGGTTCACCTGACGGAAGGCCGGCTGGATATCGGGCGCAGCATGGCTCCGCCGCTGATCCGCACGGTGAAAAAGAGTGCCGATCCGGAGCTGCCGGTTTTGATCGACTGTCCGCCGGGCACCTCCTGCCCGATGATCACGGCGGTCAAAGGCGCGGACTTTGTCATCCTCGTCACCGAGCCGACTCCGTTCGGACTGCACGATCTGACGCTGGCGGTTGAAACGGTGCGGCTGCTGAATCTTCCGTTCGGCGTGGTGATCAACCGCGCCGATGCGGGCGACGACCGCGTAACAGCGTATTGCGAAAAAGAAAAGATCCGCCTGCTGCTTCAGATTCCTGAATCACGGAAAATCGCCGAAGCCACCTCGCGCGGCGAAAGCATTCTGAGCGCGGCCCCGGAACTCCGCTCCCGTTTTCAAGAAATGATCCAAACTGTTCAAAAAAAGGAGTCGATATGAAACTTGGAGTCGTCATTACCCAAACCGATCCGGAAACCGTGTTTAATGTGCTTCGTCTCGCGCTCTACAGCCTGAAAGAAGGCGACTCAGTCAAAATATTTCTTTCCGGACGCGGAGTGGAAATCGACCGGATCGAAGATCCGAAGTTTGATGTGAAATCGCTCGCGGAGTCCGTGCTAACCGCTGGCGGACTGTTTTTCGCCTGCGGCTCCTGCCTTAAACTGAGACAATCGAACGGTTCTGAAATCTGTCCGCTGTCCACCCTTAAAGATCACTACGAAATCGTTCGGGATTCAGACAAACTGATCACCATTTAACTTTGTGTTTGTAATGAAAGAGCTCGTCATCATCAGCGGAAAGGGCGGAACCGGCAAGACCAGCATTACCGCGTCGTTTGCCGCACTCGCAAAACATGCGGTGCTGGCCGATTGCGATGTCGATGCGGCGGATCTGCATTTAATCCTCCGGCCCGAAATACAGCGGACCAATCCTTTTTACAGCGGACACGAAGCGATCATCCGGCAAGCGGACTGCACCGGTTGCAGCCTGTGTCAAAATCTCTGCCGGTTTGATGCCATCAAGGAAACCCGGGGAACGTTTCAGGTTGATCCGGCTTCATGCGAAGGGTGCGGAGTCTGTGTTCACTTCTGTCCGGCGAAGGCGATTGATTTTCCGGAGCGTTTCTGCGGCGAGTGGTTTATCTCAAAAACGCGGTGCGGAACAATGGTTCACGCCCGGCTCGGCATCGGAGCCGAAAATTCCGGCAAGCTGGTCAGCACGGTGCGCGGCCAGACGAAACAGTTTGCTCAGGCAGTTCAGGCGGACTGGATTCTGGTGGACGGCCCGCCCGGCACAGGCTGTCCGGTGATTGCCTCCATCACCGGCGCGGATGCGGTGCTGGCAGTTACGGAGCCGACGCTGTCCGGTCAGCACGATCTGCTGCGGGTTCTCGAACTGACCCGCCACTTCGAAATTCCTGCCTTCGTCTGCGTCAACAAATGGGACATCAATCCGGAAATGACAGAACTTATTGAGACCGCCGCATCCTCATCCGGCGCGACTGTTTTAACGCGGATTCCATATGACAAGTCGATCACTGAAGCTCAGATGAACGGGCTGAGCGTTGTGGAATATAACGAGGGAACCGCGTCGCAATTTGTACAAACCTTATGGGAGAAACTATGTCAGCAAATGAAAAAATAACCCTGCCCGGCGTATTCGGGCCGCTCAAAGGGGCCAATGGAAACGCCCGGATCACCGGCCCGTGCGGCGACACGATGGAGTTCTGGGTGAAGATTGAGGATAAACGGATTGTCCGCTGCACCTTCACAACCGACGGCTGCGCCAGCTCCGTCGCCTGCGGAACCGCCGCCTGCACCCTGGCTGCCGGCGCACCGGAATCCGTCGCGTTTGAACTGCACCCGGAAGATGTGCTGGCCCTGCTGCCGCAATGTCCTGAAGAGGAAAAACACTGCGCCCTGCTGGCAGTAAATACACTCAAAGCCGCAATTTCCGATTACCGGAAAAAGCACTGTCCGCCGGAAGCCTGTGCCGCCTGCACCAGCAAGTGCGACTCACGAAAAGAGGCGCCCCGCTCTGCGCAAACCGAAGCGGATACCGAGCGTCTGCCGTGGGTTGAGCATAAAATCGTGGTGCTGTCCGGCAAAGGCGGTGTCGGCAAAAGCACCGTTGCCGCCCATCTGGCGCTGGCACTGGCTGCCAGAGGATTTAAAACCGGGCTGCTCGACGTAGACATTCACGGCCCCAGCGTTCCGACCCTGTTCAATCTGACCGGAGTTCAGGCGAAACAATTTAACGGCATGATCGAACCGGTCACGGGTTGCGGAATTGAACTCATGTCGACCGGTTTTCTGCTGGAACACCCCGATCAGGCGGTCATCATGCGCGGCCCGCTTAAAATGAAGGTGATTGAGCAAATGCTTCAGGATGTCGACTGGGGCGTGCTGGATTATTTAATTGTCGACTGCCCGCCCGGCACCGGCGACGAACCGCTCTCGGTCTGCCAGTTAATCAGCAACCCCGATGGAGCGGTAATTGTGACCACCCCGCAGGAACTTGCCGCCGCCGATGTGCGCAAATCGGTTCAGTTCTGCCGGAAGCTCAATCTTCCAATCCTTGGAATTCTGGAAAACATGAGCGGCTACGCCTGCCCGAAATGCGGCGAAGTCACTCATTTGTTCGGAAAGAACGGAGGAATGAAAACCGCCGCGAAATACAACCTGGCCTTTCTCGGCCGCATTCCGATTGATCCAACCATTGGAATCTGCGGCGATGCCGGCCAAAACTTTCTGGAACGGCACAACGACAGCCCTGCGGCACAGGCGTTTGAAAAAGCAGTTGAACAAATCCATTCAGCCCTCAAACAAGGAGAACTATGAACGTGATCATTATTGGCGGCGTTGCCGCCGGTCCCAAAGCAGCCTCCCGCATCAACCGCCTGTGCGCCGATGCAGAGGTAACCCTCATCGAAAAGGGCGAACTGCTCTCCTACGCCGGATGCGGCCTGCCCTACTATATTTCCGGACTGGTCAAAGATTCGAAAGAACTGATGTCCACCCCGGTCGGAACCGTTCGCGACAGCGCCTTTTTCCGGAATGTGAAAAAGGCAAACGTACTGAATCAGACCGAAGCCGTGGCCATCGACCGTGCAAATAAAACCGTCACGGTGAAAAACCGCAGCGGCGAAGAACAGGTTCTTCCGTACGACAAACTGGTGCTGGCCACCGGCGCGGAATCGTCGGTTCCGCCGATTCCCGGCGTGGGACTGAAAAATATTTTCAACCTGAAAGACATTCATGATGCCGATGCGATCAAGGCGACACTGGCCGAACGCAAGGCGATCAACGCCGTTATCGTCGGCGGCGGGCTGATCGGTGTTGAAGTCGCCGAAGCCTTCAGCGAAATGGGCTGCCGCATCACCGTCGTCGAATTCCTCCCGCAGATTCTCGGCATGATGGATCCGGAGATGGCGGCGCTGGTCGAAAAACATTTCGAAGCAAAAGGGGTGAAAATCCAAACTTCGACACGCGTTACAGCTTTCACCGGCGACGGCCGCGTTGAAAAAGTGATTACGGATCGAGGCGAGTTCCCCGCCGACCTTGTCCTTTTGGCTGTCGGGGTGCGGCCCGCCGCAAAACTCGCACAGGATGCCGGACTCACCATCGGCCCGACCCGCGCCATTGCGGTCAATGAACAGATGCAGACCTCCGACCCGGACATCTACGCCGTCGGCGACTGCGCCGAAAAGAAAAATCTGCTGACCGGCAAACCGGCCTACGTACCGCTCGGCTCGACCGCCAACAAAGAGGGGCGCGTGGCCGCCAACGCCATTTGCGGAGTGAAAGACTCCTTCCCCGGCATTCTCGGCAGCGCCATCTGCAAGGTGTTTGATTACAGCGTCGCCCGCACGGGACTGAGTGAAAAGGATGCCCGCGAAGCCGGCTGCGACGTGGTCACCTGTCTGGCCCCCGCGCCGGACAAACCGCACTTTATGCCCTCGTCCAAACCGCTGTTTCTGAAATTAATCGCCGATCGTAAAACCCGCAAACTGCTGGGGGCGCAGGCCACCGGCCCCGGCAACGCCGACCGCCGCATTGATATTGCGGCTATGGCGCTGACGGCCGGCATGACCGTAGATCAACTGGCCAACGCCGACCTGACCTATGCGCCCCCCTTCTCGCCCGCCGTCGACAACCTCATCACGGCAGCCAATATTCTGCGCAACAAGATCGATGGTCTTATGGAAGGTGTCACCCCCGCCGAGGTGCTGGCCATGCGCGAACAGGGAAAAGAGTTCACGCTGCTGGATGTCCGCTCGCCCGCCGAACTCGAACAGATGCGGATTGAGGGAACCGTCAACATTCCGCTGGGCGCACTCCGGAAACGGCTGAACGAAATCGACCGCAACCGGCCGGTGATCGCTTTCTGTAAAATTTCATTGCGCGGATACGAAGCCGCCCTGATTATTAAACAGGCCGGATTCACGGACGTGAAGGTGATGGACGGGGGCATTCTCATGTGGCCCGGCCCGCTGACACGAGGATAAACACAAAACAAGAAAAAGGAGATTTTATGAAAAGAACGCCTGACCCGTTGACACCTTACGGAAACCGCCCGATGGTAACCCCCATCGTGAACGCGGTGAATTACGAATATCTCTCGTTCGATATTCTGCGGCAAATCACCGACGGCGAAATCGACGGATACACTTATCACCGCGATGACAATCCGACCGTACGTAATGTGGAACATAAAATCGCCGCGCTGGAACATGCGGAGGACTGCATTGTCTGCACCTCCGGCATGTCGGCCTGCACGCTGGTTTTTCTCAGTTATTTATCCGCCGGAGACCATCTGATCATTTTCCACGACACCTACGGGGCAAACTACAAAGTCGCGCTGATTCTGGAGCGGCTCGGCGTGAAAATCACCTGGATGGATGCGCAGGATGCGGAACAAATTCAGGAGCAGATCAGTCCGGAAACCAAAATGATCTTTCTGGAAACGCCCAGCAATCCGCTTTGTAAAATCATTGATATCCCGGGGATTTGCAAAGCCGCAGAATCCGTCGGAGCCATGGTGATCGTCGACAACACCTTCGCCA
>JALOTS010000172.1 GCA_025457785.1 Pontiellaceae bacterium
CGCAGGAGGAACAACTCAGCTCTTCACCTGTTTTTTTAAACCCCTGGTAAAGGGGCTCGCGTTTTAAAAAGGTTTCTTTTCCGCAGTTTGTACAAATTAACTCAATGCCCATTTTAATCCTTTCTTCCGGTGCGTGAATAAAACAGGATCTGCTCAAAATCGGCAAGGCGAATTCAAAGCAGAACTTTTCCCGGAGAGGGAGCCCCTGGTGCTTTCGACGGAGGATGAGTCTGGGTTTTTCTCAAAATTGGAATACAACCTGCTTTCTCATACCTGAGAACTGGAGGTTGTGTTATGAGTAAAAAAGCTATTTCAGCCATTTTTTCAGCCATTGCCTTGGTTTTGATATTTTTTTCGGTGGCGGTAGGTGTCGGTTTTGAGAAAATCAAGGGCGGGGAACGCTATAGTTTTGTCAAATTTGATAAAAACGCCGATGAGGTTCAGGTTGTTCAAAAATCCTTTCATGAATTTTCGACAGCGATTCGCAGAACTGTGAATAATGTGACCGAGAATATCGGTGAACTTTCGACGGTTCAATCCTGCAGGGAACAGCCCGTTTTGTTCGGAGCGTTATTTATTTTTTTTGGATCAGCCACAGTCAGTATCGCTTTTGTTGTGCATCTGATCCGGACGGATCTTCGGCTCAGTTAAAATGTCCGGCAGAGCATGTGCCGGGTCAGTTCCTTAAGCCGGATTCCAGAGAGCAGACTGTCCGCAGCGGCGCAAGCCGCTGCGGTAAGTTCATCGGCTTTTTTACGGGAGGAGTCTGTTCCATAAACTGCCTGCCAGGTCATTTTCCCTTTTTCCTTGTCTGAGCCGATATTTTTTCCGAGCAGTTCAACTGTGGCGGCTTCATCGAGCAAATCGTCGATGATCTGAAATGCAAGTCCGGTGTTCCCGCCATATTCGGCGAGTTTTTCAAGGGTTTGGGCATCGGCGCCGGCGCAAATGCCGCCCATAACACACGCCGCTTGAATCAGTGCGGCCGTTTTATTGCGGTGGATGTATTCGACCAGATCTGCATCGGGAGTTTTTCCTTCGGCATCAATATCCTCCATCTGTCCGCCAATTACACCGCAACTGCCCGACAGACGTGCCAATTTGGCGGCAAGAGCGCTTCCAATGGTTGGAATTTCCGCGAGGACTTCAAAGGATAAGGTTAAAAGCGCGTCGCCGGCCAGAATCGCTGTGGCCTCATCGAAGGCGATATGGCAGGTCGGCCGTCCGCGGCGCAATGTATCGTTGTCCACGGCGGGCAGATCGTCATGAATCAGTGTATAGGTGTGGAGTAATTCCAGCGCGCAGGCGGCGGGCAAAGCCTGCTCCGATGTTCCGCCGCAGGCTTCACAGGAGGCAATGCAAAGAATCGGGCGCAATCGCTTTCCCCCCGCAAAAACACTGTACCGCATGGCCTTATGAAGTTTTGAGGGGCGTACTGTTTCGGACGGAAGCCATCTATCAAGCGCCGCATTGACGGAGGTCATCTGTTGTATCAGATAGGTCGGGAGATCGTTCATTTGCCGGATGATAGCTCAATTCGCTCATTAGTAAAGTAATAGAAGGATAAAAGGACGGAATGGTTGACAGGGTTAAAGGCTGATTCTACTATCCCGTCTCATTTTGAAAGTCAGGAACCGTTATTAATAACCATATAGAGGATGCTTCGTTATGAAAGACAGAAAAGAGTTTTACAACCTGCTGGCGGAAATTGATGGAAAGCCTTTTGCTGAGTACAGCCGGCTGACCGGGGACTTCGATTTCGCGCGTTATGTGATCAAATGCGGGAAAGTTGATACAGCCCCGGACTCAGAAAACCCTGTGTTTAATGTCCGCATTCCGCAGTCTGTGGCGGAACTTCCCGGCCATCTCTACGATTCGCCTGTCCGTCGCACGGCGCTGGAAGACTACCTTACCCGAAGTCTTTATGCCGTGACGGATCGTATCGCCCGTTTCAATGAAAGCGGATGGGCCCGCCGGAATATCCTGATTGCAGATCCGGGACAGAAAATTCTTCCCCGCACGGCAATCGTTGTTTCGAAAGAGTATATCGATGTCCGTATCCGGGTCGCGCTGCCCTACAAAGTGTACGGTGACGGCGAACGCCTTGTGGACGGGGAAATGGCCCGGAAAGTGTTTTTCGAGGATCTTCCGGAAGTGATCAGCACCGGTATGTTTTATTGCAACATTGATCTCGAAGCGGTGGAAACATTTGTGAATGACATGGAAGACGCAGACCGTGTACGTCAAACGCTTTCCACGCTGGGCTTAGTCAGTTTCCTGGGAGAAGGCTCCCTGCTTTCCCGCGAAAAGAACTCCGATTTGCCGGATTATGATCAGATTGTTCCTTTTGAAGTGTCGGAAGAGGCCCGCACTGAAATCGATGTTCCGAATGCCGGAAAAATCGCCGGTCTCGGCATCCCGGTCGGTTTAACGGTCGTTGTCGGCGATGCCGCTCATGGACGCAAAGATTTTATGTCGGCTATTGCCGCCGGTGTGTATAACCACATTTCGGGTGACGGACGTGAAACGGTCGTGACGGTTCCGGATGCCGTACAGATTTGCGCAGATCGCGGGCGGAGTGTGCAGGAAGTGAATATCACGCCGTTCCTTTCCGAAACGGAAGCCGGCAATGCCGCCTCCTACAGCACCCGTTCGGCGGACTCGTTCATTTCTCAGGCGGCTTCGACCATCGAAGCGCTTGAAGTGGGCGCCCGGGTTCTCATCGTTGACGAAAATACTTCCGCTCCTGCTTTTATGACCACGGATGCCCGCATCGCCGGATTGCTCGGAACCACGCCGCGCGCTTCGCTGGCTCAGCGGGCCCGTCAAATCGTGGACGAACTCGGTATTTCGCTGATTATCGGCGGGGAAAACCTTGTTGCGGAATATATTCCGATTGCCGACACCGTTCTGAAAGTCGAAAACTTCCAGGTCACCAATATCACCGGGCAGGCCAAGGCTCTTTCTCTGGATCTTCCGCCGAAAGCGGCGGCCGTTAATCTCGGCCCGATGCTGGCGCGTTCGCGCTGGATTATGCCGAGCAGTATCGATGCGGCCGTCGGCAGCAAAGATGTTGTGATTGATTCGATTGATGTTAATGCGATTCAATTCGGGCGTTCTGTCATTGAACTGGATGGTGTTCCGCAGATTGCCGACGAGAGTCAGACGCTGACGATCGGGCTTCTTCTCTATTACGCCAAACTGCGTTATATGCAGGAAGGTTACCCGTTGCGTGAAATGCTCGACATGATTGACCGCGACCTCAGCAGCGAAGGCCTCGGCACCATTTCCCGCGATCTTCGCGGCGATCTGGCCCGTCCGCGCCGGTACGAGCTGGCTGCCGCGCTCAACCGCCTGCCGACCTTCCGCGTCTCGCATGCCACGGAATAGGGAGAGTCGAACGTCCACATGCTGGAAGGTCGAAGGTCTCTATGGCTTTCGGCCTTCTGCCTTTAAAGGGGTGTCAGGATATGAAACTGGTTGTTCAACGTGTTGCATGCGCCTCCGTTGAAGTTGACGGAAAAACCGTTGGCAAAATCGGTAAGGGGCTGCTTGTTTTCGTCGGGGTGTCGCGAATGGACACCCTCAATGATGTCGCCTTTCTCGCAAAAAAAACCGTCAATTTGCGGGTTTTCGATGATGCCGACGGGGTGATGAACCGTTCGGTTCTCGATATCGGCGGTGAGATTCTCGCCGTCAGTCAGTTTACCCTTTACGGTGACTGCAAAAAAGGCAACCGTCCGAGCTACATTGAGGCCGCCCCGCCGGAAAAGGGAAGGGCTCTTTACGAGGAATATGTCGCGCAGCTTCGCCAGCTTGGTCCTCACGTTGAAACCGGAGTTTTTCAGGCGGAGATGGACGTCAGTCTGATTAACGACGGTCCGGTGACGCTGATTTTAGAAAAACAGGGCGGCAGTTAATATTTTTGATTTATTTTGAAACGAACCGGTATATTGCTTATGTTCTCTCCCGGTTTTGTGACGGGAATTGTCCGGCTGTGTGCGGGTGAAGAGTTTTTTTTGTCGGAATGGATGAAGTTTGAACTGTTAACGAAAGGATGCCTGTAATGAACGTAAAAACACTGCCCATATTTATGACGTTTTTAGTGATGGGGGTTGCTGATGCCATGGGGCCGCTGTCCGATGCGGTAAAGACTCAATATGAGTTAAGCAATGTGATGGCCACGTTACTGTCGTTTTTTGTCTTTATTGCCTTTGCGGCGTTCAGTGTGCCGGGCGGCCTGCTGGCAGCGCGGATCGGCATGAAAAAACTGCTGTTGCTGGGGCTGGGCCTGAATGCGGTTGCCATGCTGATTCCCAGTCTGATTGTTCCGGGCTTTGCGCTTCTGCTGGCCTGTATTTTTGTGCTGGGCATCGGAACCACCTTCCTGCAGGTGGCCGGGAACCCGATCATGCGCGATGTCAGCGCAGAGGGCGCATACAGTCGGAACCTGAGTTTCGCGCAGGGAATCAAGGGGATCGGAAGTACACTGGCCACTTATCTGGTGACTGCTGTCTCGGCGATTGCTCTGTTCAGCAGAATGGGGTGGCGGGGTACGTTTCCTGTCTTTTTTGTGCTGATGGCTCTCGCCTTTGTGTTTGTCCTGATGAATAAGGTGAACGAGACCAAACCGGAGATTCCGCCGAGTATCGGATCCAGCCTTGGTCTTCTGAAGGAGCCGGTTTTCGCCATGGCCGTATTCGGTATTTTTCTTTATGTCGGGGCCGAGGTCTGTATGGCGCGGTTTCTGTTTCCGGGACTGAAGGCGATGGGTATGGCTGAAGCTACAGCCGGTAAATTCGGTCCGGCTCTGTTTTTCCTGCTGTTGACCATTGGACGGATTGCCGGCGGTGTGGTGCTGTCCAAAGTGAAACCGCGCCCGGCTTTCCGCGTTTCTGCGCTGATGGGCGCGGCCGGTGCCGGGATGCTGATGTTGGGAAACCCCTCGTTGGCGATTGCCGGGGTCATTCTGGGCGGGCTCGGTTTTGCCAATATCTGGCCGCTTCTTTTTTCAATTACCGTGGAAACCAGACCGGAGCGCGCCGGTGAACTCAGCGGTCTGATGTGCATGGCGATTTCCGGCGGTGCTCTTGTTCCTTTGCTCATGGGCGGTCTGGTGGATGCCGGAATGAATGCGGCGGCGTTTGTTGTGCCAATGGCCTGTTTTATCTATCTGGTTGTGCTGTCCCTGAAAGGCGGAGCGAAGACCGCCTGAATAAAAACCGATTAAAAAGAAGGAGAGAACCATGAATTTCGGGAATGACAAACGTATTGTGCTGACACTGGATGCGGGCGGAACAAATTTCGTTTTTTCCGCTATTCAATCTAATCGTGAAGTGGTTGCGCCGGTTACCCTGCCTGCCGAGACAAAAGATCTCAGCCGCAGTCTGGCCGTTATCGAGTCCGGTTTCCGGCAGGTGATGTCCCGGCTGAATCAAAAACCGGCGGCGATCAGTTTTGCATTTCCCGGCCCGGCGGATTATCCCAACGGAATTATTGATAATGTCGGCAACCTGCCTGCGTTTGCGGGCGGTGTTCCGCTCGGCGCGTGGCTGAAAA
>JALOTS010000173.1 GCA_025457785.1 Pontiellaceae bacterium
ATAAAAGCAGGTGGTCGCGGCCGATCCCGGATAGCCGGTCCACCCTTAATGGATATACCATCGTATTTGTAATATGTCAACGAATAAAGGCTTTAAATCATCGAGGAACGAGTGCAAATGATCGGGGCTTCCGAAGATTGGAAACGTTCTGCGACAGCCACACCAACCGCCGTATGCGGATCAAGGATGTAGCTTTCCTGAGTGTAAACTTTCCGGATCGTTTTCAAGGTTTGGACGGTGTTTGCCTCTCCGGCGGCGAAAAGCTTATCTTCGCCCGTAACGGTCAGCGATTTGAGCTTGGCGAAGCCGCTCATCAGCTTACGCAGTTTCGCGGGATCCTGCCCGACGCGATAATAAAGATAGCGCTCAAAGTTGCTGGCAACCTGAATATCCATCGACGGGCTGATCGTCGGCACAACTTCACCGATGCTGTACACGCCGGTCTTAAAGAAACGCGACAGAATATTGTTTTCGTTCGTAGCCAAAATCAGTTTTTTGACCGGCAACCCCATTTTCGCGGCCAGGTATCCGGCCATAATATCGCCGAAATTACCGGTCGGTACAGAGAATTGAACCTGTTCTGCGCCAGTGGTTTCCTGCACGCGGAAGAACGCGTGGAAATAATAGACGATCTGCGCGAGCACCCGGGCCCAGTTGACGGAGTTGACCGAGCCGAGCGAGTGTTCCGCCTTAAACGCCACATCGGAAAAAATGGTTTTCATCAGGTGCTGGCAGTCGTCGAACGTGCCTTCGACAGCGAGGTTGAATACGTTATCGTCGAGCACGCTGGTCATCTGTTTTTCCTGAACCGGACTGGTGCGCCCCTTCGGATGCATAATAAAAATGCGGATATTCTTTTTGCCGCGCACGCCGTATATGGCGGCGGAACCGGTATCGCCGCTGGTTGCGCCGAGAATATTCAGCACCCCCCCGCGTTTCTCGAGAACGTATTCAAACAGATTGCCGAGAAACTGAAGCGCCACGTCCTTGAAAGCAAGCGTCGGACCATGCCAGAGTTCCAGAATATGGAACTCACCGACCGGAATCACCGGGGTCACATCCGGCACGCGGAAGGCGGAATAACTCTTGTCGATCAGCGCCTTGAGATCGCCGGCGGGTATGTCTGAAACAAACAGACTCATCACCTCAAATGCCAGCTCCTGATACGAAAGGTTCTTCCACGACTCCAGCCTGCTTCCAATCTGCGGAAGGGTTTCCGGCAGCAGCAACCCGCCATCGGGCGCCAGTCCCTCCATCACGGCATCAAGAAAATCGACCGGCTTTGTCTTTCCTCTGGTACTGATATATTTCATGCGGTTCCCGTATTGGCAATTCAGAATGAATGACGGAGGATAGACCAGCCACCGCTCTGAATAAACGAAAAAAAGAGAGAAACGGTTCATTTTCAAAAGTCGATGATCAGGGTTTGTCACGGGGCGTAAGACAAAAATTTAACAAATGCAGTTTTTCATCTTTTTTTCCGGATATTGTATCTGTGTTAGATACATACAACCGGAAAGGACATTCATGAACACTCTTCTTAAAAGAAAAACCGAATTTGGACTGATGAATGCCTGGCAGATTCGGGCTGCTGCTTGATAAAAATTTTTGTCCTGCACCCATTCGCAAAGCGCCACCCCCGGAACGCGAAATGCGGGAATAATGGGAAAATGGCGCAGGCATCAGGTTTTAAATTCAACAACAGTTGCAGAATCGCCTATCAACACCAGCGATACGGAAACGCCCGCACCGGGATACAGCTTTTCCACCGCTTCCTGATAGACCGCCATCTGCGGCGCATAACATTCCAATGCGGCGGCGGGATCGGCATTCGTGAATTTATAATCCAGAATTTTCCAATCCCCGGAAGAGGTCTGCACCAGCAAATCAATCGTCCCGTCCAAAATGAACCGACCACGGTTGAGCACAAACGGCCATTCCGCAAACAGCGCCGTTGCTCCGGCGGTTTCTTTCTGAAGCGCCGCCCGCGCCGCCGCAAGCTGTTTAATCAGCAACCCGGTTTCCGATTTATTCAGTCCATCAGCGAAAATCGACACCCATTTCGGGATATCGCCCGTCCAGTTGTTTTTCGCCAATTCCTCCAGTACCGCATGACCCGCCGTCCCGTAACGGGACGAATTGGCAGATGGCAGGTGGCAGATAGCAGGTGGCGAGTGCCCGACCAGACTGGTCACGGTTCTGCGTTCAATTCCGTCCGGAATCTTAGGCGGCGCATACCCGACCTCAACCTCTGAATTCTGACCTCCGACTTCCGGCCTTTGATCTCTGAATTCCGGCAAATCTGCAAAACGCAATGTCCGCAGAATTTCAGGTGCGGCGCCCCGGATAAACGCCTCCGCCATCTTCAGCCAGCCTTTGGGTTCATTTGTGCCGGCGCCGGAAAAAACAGCGAGGTCGCGGGCGCGGGTCATCGCGACATAAAACAGATTCGTCAGTTCAGCCTTTCGAACCTCTTTATCGGCTTCGCGCGCTTCATCCCAGCCCGGCGACTTCACCTTTTCGCCGGTTAACCCGGTGATATTCAACTCCAGCGTTCCATGCGAAGAAAACATCGCGAAGCCCGCCTCAGTGACCTCCCCGAAACTGCTGTCCGGCACAAAGCAAACGCGCTTCGTCAGTCCCTTTGCGCTGTGAACGGTCATGAGCGTGACGGCATTCTGCGACGGATCAGGCAGCAAGGCTTCCGCCGCTCCGCTGCGCGGCGGTGTTTTAATGTATTTTTCGAACCGGCGCACCACATCGGGCAGGAGCACCTGCCCGCCGCGCTCCGCGCCGCGAATCCAGTCGAGCGTCTTTTTAAAATTCGCCAGCTTCTGTGCACCGCCCGGCTGTCCGGCCAGTTGCGCGTCAAACGCCGTTTCGCGCACGATTTCGCGCACCAGTTGCGACGGAAGTTTTTCACCGGTTTGCGAACGATAGCGCAACAGCCGTTCCGCCGCAGCAGAACCGCTTTCAAAAAACTGCTTCCGTAAAATCTCGCGACCGAAGGTTTCGCCGTTCCATGCGAGCCGAACCAGTTCATCATCCGGCACGTCAGCGAACGGCGAGCGCAGAAAACCGACCAGCGCCAGATCATTAAACGGCTCGCACAGCACCTGTAAAAACAGGAGCAGATCGCGTACCTCCTGCTGATTAAACAATGCGCCGCCTTTTCCCCCGCTCGTAAACGGAACACCCGCGTCACGCAACGCCTTTTCCAGCACCGGCTGATGCGTCGAACGCTTCAGCAGAATCAGAATATCGCCGTAGCAGACCGGCTCGCCTTCGACGAAAAATTTACCATTGTGTCCAAACCTTGGACACCATTCCGCGCCGCCATCCACCAGCAGGCGGATGCGCCGCGCAACGGCGGACATCTCATCGTCGATGGTGCTTTCATCATCATCCTGCATCAAAAACTCGACGCATGGAGTCTCGCCCGCCGTCACCGCGCCGATGGCTTCAACGGGCTCCAGCGCCGCACGTTCATAGTCAGCATACAAACCGCTGAATAATTCATTAACCGCTTCAAGCACGCGGTCTTTACTGCGATAGCTCTGCTTAAGCGCAATCTGCCTCAACTCGCCGCGCGCCGCCATTTGCTTTTCGAGATCGGGCATCACTCCGGGGTCGGCGCTGCGCCAGGCGTAAATCGACTGCTTCTTATCGCCGCAAATCACCAGGTGTGTGTCGCGTGTCCACAGCGCTTCGATGATGTCGCACTGCACACGCGAGGTGTCCTGCACCTCGTCCACAATAATCCAGTCGAACAGAGGCTCATCAGATTTCCGGTGTTTTAACAAATCGCGGGCGAGCAGAAGCTGGTCGCCGAAATCGACGCAATCCCGCGACTGCTTGGCTTCGGAAAAACTCCGTGAGCAGGCCGCCAGACAACGGGCGAATGCACGGAATTTTCCGATATTCTGCTCGTAAAAATATTCGGTCAGAAACCGCTCTTTCAATTCCGCCAGTGCGTCGGAAAGAGGTTTCACCTTTTTTGCCTGACCGAACTTCGGCAGCGCCGCAATCCGGACAGGATTCGGAAAATCCGCCAGCGCCGCATTCAGCGCATCCAGCGCGTCAGCGGCGGTTTTCGGCAGATCAAATGAGGCCAGTTCATCCCGGATGCGTTCAAAACTCTGCCTGAAAACAGTGCGCTTCAGCGGGGGAAGCATCGCTTCGGCGTCGCTCAGATCGAGCCCGCGACCGGCGGCCTTTTCAAGCAGCGAGCGGATTGTATTCAGTACGCTGTATTCATTTTCGCCCAGAACCGAAACGCCCGAGCAAAAGTCGCGAAAGTCGGCATCGTTTTCCAGACATTGGAAAATCCCGACCTTCAACACCTCGTCGAGCAGCGCGTCGCGGGCTTCGTCTTCCAAGGTTTGGAATGCCGGGGAAAGTCCCAGTTCCAGAGCATATTCGCGGAGCAGCCCGGCGCAAAAAGCGTGAATGGTTGAAATATGCGCGGCAGGCAGCGAACGCAGGACACGCCGCGCACGGTCAGCCCGTTCGTCATCGATCCCCGGTGCGGCGGCTTCGGCATCGATCATCTTTTGCGAAACACGTCCGCGCAGTTCGGCGGCGGCATTATCCGTAAAGGTCATCAGCAGGATTTTTTCGGGCGGAACCGGTCGCCGGTTTGGCGGCAGGAATTCATGATCGCCGCCCAGCACCAGCGCGGAATAGAGTTCTGTCACCCGCCAGGTCTTGCCCGTTCCTGCCGACGCATTAAAAATCATATTCATGCGGCACAGTATGCGACAGAGAGAGGAAGATTGGAATGTTGGAATGCTGGAAGATTGGAACACTGGAATGTTGGATGAAGGATTGACAGGAACAGGTCCTGTTTTCACACTCGGTAGAAATGAAAGAGTCCTCACCGAAACGCAATATGACCGGCCTGCTTGGTATGATCATCCTGGTCGGTATGGGCGAACACATGGCCGAGCGTTTTCTGCCGCTCTACCTCCAGCAGCTCGCGCAGGCTTCGACCGCCGTGATGGCCATCGGCCTGCTGGCGGGCATGGACGACCTGCTCTCCGCGCTTTATTCCTTTCCCGGCGGCTACCTCAGCGACCGGCTGGGCACCAAACGCGCTCTGCTGTTCTTTAACGCGCTCTCCATGATCGGCTATCTGTGCGTTATTTTCATCCGCTCCTGGTGGGCGGTACTGCTCGGCGCGGCGTTTTTCATCTCCTGGTCGGCGATTTCACTTCCGGCCACCATGGATCTGCTGGCCAAGATCGTGCCGAAAAACCGGCGCACGATGGGCGTGTCGATGTTGTCGCTGGTGCGGCGGGTGCCAAAAATGCTTGGCCCGGTTGTCGGCGGCGGGTGTATCGCCCTCTGGGGTGTCGAAACCGGCGTACGCGCAGCGTTTATCATGGCACTGGCGCTCGCGCTGGCCGCCTCCGTACTCCAGCAGAAAATGATCACCGACGACTCAGGCGATGCCAAAGAAGCCGAACCTAATCCGCTGAAACTGTGGCGCGAAATGCCGGTCAGGATGCCTTCGTCGTGATCTGGGTCACGCGCACCATTCTGCATCCGGTCTCCGAACTCACCTTCGGCTGGCTCTCCGCCATTGAAAACATCACCGCTGTGCTGGTGTACGTTCCCGTCGCCTATCTGGCCGACCGCTTCGGCAAAAAACCCTTCGTCCTGATCACCTTCGGCTTCTTCACCTGCTTTCCGCTCGCGCTGATGCACGCGCACTCGCTCGTCCCGCTGATCGCGGTATTCGTGCTGCGCGGACTCAAAGAATTCGGCGAACCGACCCGTAAAGCGCTCATCATGGATCTCGCGCCGGAAGGACGCAAAGCGGCCCTGTTCGGACTCTACTATCTGGTGCGCGATGTCATCGTCGCCTTCGCCGCCTTCGGCGGGGCTCTGCTCTGGCGCGTCTCGCCGGAACTGAATCTGCAAGTCGCTTTCGGCTTCGGCGTCTTGGGCACCCTCTGGTTCGCCTGGCGCGGCTCATCCGTCGGCCCGGAAAAATGCAATTAACCGCAAGAACGTATAGAACACAAAGCGCCTACCCGACGGAGTAACAGACGTTTAAATCAAAATGATTCGGGTCAAAATAATGGGATGGGAACCCTGTATCATGAATAGAAATTATTCTGTCCTTAATTATTTTGATCAAATTCTTTCGTTGGTTGCGGCTATGCCGCTCTGGCATTCATTCACACAGACGTAAAGAAGGAATGCCGGAAAAAATCGGCAACCCTGACCGCAAAGCCTGCAGATTGCAACCACACGACATCTTGATTATTCCTCCAGCCGAACATCGATTTTATAGTAACCGCAAGGAACGGTTGTTGCGTTAGTAAAACTGCCGCGTGTCCAGGGGATATTACTTTCCAGACATTGAAACCCCGTCAACAGGTTGGTTGTCCAATAGACCGAATAAACCCGTCCCGAAACAGCATTCCATCCGAGCACCTTCCCATCCGTTAAAGATTGGAAATCGGAAATCAATAATCGGCTCTGCGGGTCGTTCGGGTCGAGTCCGGCGATGTAGGCTTGGCGCACGGTATTGAACCCATTGGAACAAACCGCATTCGGATTGGCGTTAGTGGCACCGCCGAAATACTGAAGTTCCCATGCGTCGGGGAGTCCGTCGGTATCCAAATCTGGTACCCACAGCGCCGTCGGACGGCCACACCACGGTTCCGGAACCGGCGGCCACCCGGCTGATTCAACCAGACGATAAACGATCACATTATTCGCGCCGTCAAAAACAGATCCCCCCAGCACGGGCGCGTTTCCGTAAAAATACATTCCCGCTAGGCGGCGGCAACAGCCGAATGCGCTGTCTCCAATTTTGGTGACCCTGTCGGGGATTGTGACACTGGTCAGGTTGCACCAATAGAATGCCTCTGCTTCGATGTTGGTGACGCTGTTTCCAATCAGGACGTTAGTCAGGTTGGTGCAGAACCAAAACGCACCATGTCCGATGTGTGTAACACTGTTTGGGATCGTTACACTGGTCAGGCTTTCGCACCATTCGAACACGTACAACTCAATGCTGGTGACGCTGTTTCCGATCAGGACGTTAATCAGGTTGGGGCAGAATGCGAAGGCACCAGACCCGATGTTCGTGACGCTATCCGGGATCGTGATGCCAGTCAGACCGGTACAGAAAGAAAAAGCGCCCCCCCCGATGCTGGTGACGCTATTCGGAATCGTGATGCCAGCCAGACCGGAACACCATGTGAACACGCCGTCTCCGATGCTGGTGACGCTGTTGCCGATCATAACATTGGTCAGGCTGGTGCAGCCTTCGAACGCACAACTTCCAATGGTTATAACGCTGTTCGGGATCGTGATGTCGGTCAAACCGGAGCATCCATAGAACGTATTGCTTTCGATGCTGGTGATTCTGTCGGAAAGTGTGACGTTGGTCAGGCCGGAGCAACTAAGGAACGCTGCAGATCCGATGCTGGTGATGTTGTCGGGAAGTGTAACGCTGGTCAGGCCGGAGCAACAAATGAACGCATATCTTTCAATGCTGGTGATGCTGTTGGGAAGCGTGACACTGGGCAGATTGGTACAGAAAGCGAATGCATTGGTTCCGATGATGGTGACGCTGTTGCCGATTATAACTTTGGTCAGGCTTGTGCAGCTCTCGAACGCAGAATTTCCAATGTTTATAACGCTGTTCGGGATCGTGATGTCGGTCAAGCTGGAGCAGTCATAGAATGCATCGTTCCCAATGTCGGTGACGTTGTTTCCGATCAGAACGTTAGTTAAGCCGGAACACCCGCTGAACATGCCATCTTTGATGGTG
>JALOTS010000174.1 GCA_025457785.1 Pontiellaceae bacterium
CATATGGATTTAAGAGACACATGGCACAACAGCCGGTTTAATCATGCCTGCGTCATGCGACGGGTGGCAGATGATATTAAGATTCCATTTGTTCAGGTGGGTATCCGGTCATTTTCACCCGAAGAAGCGGCCTATGTGAAATCAAAGGGTTTAACACCGTTTTACGCCCATCAATTGCATCCATTGAAAGATGACTGGATGGATGAGGCGATTGAGCGTACCGATTTGAACAACAGACTGGATACGGATGGCAACCATTCGGCGGACGGCATCGTGGGTCCTTACGGGGAAAAGGAGGGCAGTTATTTCACGATCCGGGAAATCTGGTCGCCGGTTCAGGTTTTGCTGAAAAATCTACCGGACCATTTTGACGGTACCCTGCCGATTGAAAACAGGTTTTACGAAGCGAATCTGAATCAGTGCCGTTTTACCTGGCGGCTGTTGACTGTGATCGGAATGAAAACGCTCCATACCGTCGCGCAGGGAGATCTCGATGGGCCGTCCATCGCGCCGGGACAGCAGGGCAATCTTCGTATTCCAATGAGCGGAAAAACGGCCGACTTTCTGGAGCTGACTTCCGTGGGCCCTGACGGGTCTGAACTGATGCGCTGGGCTTGGCCGCTACGGGGATGTTCTATTGATCACGGGACGGCTCAGCCGCTGCCGATTGGAGGGAATTATTTTCATATTCGAGCTGGTGACAGCTCCTGGCATTTTTCTGAAGAGACCGGGCAGTTGTTGGAGTGTTCGGTGGATGGAAAACCGCTAGGTATAAAAAACGGGCCCGTACTGTATGCCGCCACGAAACAAGGATCGTTGGATTTTTCCAGCGACTGGAAGGCTGTGGCGGGGAAAGAGGGCGCAAATATCGTGATACGGTCAGAAAACCGCAAAGACGGTTCCTCTTTCCAGTGGACGGTGAAACCGGGCGGTAGCGTGGCGCTGGATTATTCGTTTGCGCCCATTGCGGAACCTCTCACGTATTGCGCCGTTGGGTTTGATCTGGATGAGACGTCGGTGCAGTCCAAGCGATGGCTGGGGGACGGTCCGTTCCGTGTCTGGGGCAACCGGATGAAGGGGCCTCAGTTCGGTCTGTGGGAAAATGAATATAACGATGGCGTTGCGGGAGAGTGCTGGCAGCTTCCTGAATTTCAAGGCATCTTTTCCCGGATCAACTGGATGCAGCTTGAATTGAAAAACGGTGCCAGCCTGCGGCTTGAAACGGACTATATGAACGTGGGAGTTCTGCAACCGAAAAACGGAACCAAGCCTGAAAAGGCCACCTGGGCTTATCCCGCATCAGGCGGCCTTTACCTGTTCCATGTGGTGCCATCGATCGGAACAAAGTTCAAGCAGGCCAACTCCCTTGGCCCGCAGAGCGATCCCGTCATCCTGCCGGGTAAGATTTCCAGTGGTGTTGTGTTTTACTCCAAGTAGGCACACGTTGTGGCGCGGGTTTTCCTGTCTCTGCGCAGGGCAAACAGGAATGCCTACCCCGCAATCTGTCAAGGACGGATACCGGCAAAATCATTTCACAACCGGGATCACGTGAATCACAAACAGTTGACGGGTTCCGTTTTCTGCAATACCCGGCACGAGGATTGCGTTGTTGCTCCGGTTCCAACACGGAGCGGGGTCAATCCGTATGTCGCCGCGGTTATTCCCTTTATAAACTCCTCCACTGCGGACAAAGGCCCCGTCGCTGCGCCGATACACAGTGTAATAATTCTGATCGCCGTCCTTGTGTCCGTTGACAAACCATTGACCATCCGGTGACAGCGAAATATCGCCTTCCGGATCAGGAAAGATTTGGGGGGTCCCCCACTGCTCGACAACCTTCTTCTTATCCACATCGTAGAGAATCTGATTCTTGCCTTGCCGGCCAATCAACAGGCTGCCTTCGGCCCAGTCGGGATGTCCGCCGATAAAATCCTGAACCGTCAGCCCCGTCCCGTCGGCGTGAATCGAACACGGCACGTTGATACGCTTCCCGCCTTTACCGTCCCAGCCGGAGCGCACGAAGAAGTAAATCCGGTTGCAGTCCCGGTTCCAAAGCGTGTGGTTGATGAACAGGCCGGTGTGCTCCATCGCCGGATCATGTTCCTTCAATTTCGCTTCAAGCTGACGATACGACACGAGCAACCTCTTTTCGCCCGTCCGGGTATCAACGATAAACATGCCGTCGTTCTCCGGAGCAAGATCCTCTTTTGACCAGTCCAGTGCGCCCGGATAACCGGTCACCAGCCGCAGCCGCGCCAGACGACCGTAGTTCAAACCAAGCCATGCGGTTCCATCCGGAGCAACGCCGCTGTTGCCGATCGGCGTATCCTCATACCGGTACTCGCGCACGCGCTGCCGTTTGTCGATGTCATAAAGCACTGTAAACACATTGCCGCGCTCCACATCCCGGTCGTTAAAAAAGAACTGCGTTTCCGGTGACAGCGGATTCCAGTAAAACATCGTTCCCTGCTGCGGATTCCACGCGTGCGTTTGATCAACCGGTATCACCTCATTGCTTTTCCGAGTATCGATCAGGAAGATCGTTGCCGCTTCTTCGGGGGCAGGCATGCGATTGATTTGCTCAATTTTCATCCCGAGAATATACCGTCCGCCGGCGTTCCACGGGATCGTCTGACACTGGCCGATATACCCGAAGAAATGGTGTTTTTCTCCGGCAGTGATCTTCTCAATCTTTAAATCAAAAGGCGGTGCGCCTGCCGCCTGCGGTTTATTCATGCGCAAGGTAATGGTGTGTTTTCCGGACAGTCCCGGCGCGATCCGATCGACCGGATCGCCGTCCAGCAGAAGTTCCGCAAGTGTTCCCCACCCTTTGACATGAATATCGAACACAGCCGACCTGTATCTAAAGTTTTTGATCTGCATGCCTTTTAACGCCTCCGGCACAAGCGGGTTCGTAAAACAGAGGCCGTTCTGATCGACCTCCATTCCAAGCATTGCGTTATAGATCATCGAAACAAAGCCCATGGCATGCCACAACTGTCCCGGATAACGCCATCCCTTCCCGGTCTCCCAACTGATGCACTCCATAAAGGTTTTATTCATGGCGGCATCCCGCAGCGCAGAAAAGAAAATCGCCTCGACCTCAGCCGTCATCCCCAACCGGGCGGCAGCGATCGCCTGCCCCACTTCTGTAAAAACCCAAACGTCCCGGCCCAGATAATTACCGGAAGGAATATAGGGTCGTTCCGCATAACCGTATTCATTTCTGGCGACCGCATTGTTCTTGAAAATGGACACCGTGCGCACGGGATCGGCCAACTTCCACCGCGGCCAGACGGCCAAACTCTGTCCGAAGTTTTCCCAGCAGCCTTCGTCATACCCTTTGGTTCCCCGACGCCCCTCCGTGTAATAGCCGGCCGACTCATTCCAGAACTTTTCACGAACGTTTTGACGAATGGTCTCGGACCGTTTTCTCCACAGGTCAATCAGGCCCGGATCTTCTCTCATCAAAATACCCAGTTCGGCCATCGACCGGTACGCCTCCGCATAAACGATCTGCGTGCTGAAGGCATGGCCGCCGTTATACGACTGCTGCCGCTCAAAGTCTGTATCGAGGAATGTAGAGCCCACCGCGCGCCCCAGCCCCTCTGCTTCATCAAACTCAACCTGGCTCAGCCGGGCTTTAACGCTCGCATAGGTCTGCTCAACTAAACTGCGATCACCGGTCGCACAATAATATTCCCACACCCCGACTGCGGGGAGAGCCCGGCCATCCTCGCCATTATCAATCCCGCCGGATATCACATGCGCCAGTGAGGAGCGGGCGCCTTCCGGATCAAACAGGTTGCCCATCAGCATCGAAACATAGACCACATCACGAACCCAGACACCGTACCCCTCACCCGTTCGAAATCCGGCCTGCCACATTCCGGGCTTCTCGCCTTTATCGGGATAGCGGATAAACTCACCGGACGAACAACGATAAAGATGGTCCAGCGCACACTGATAGACCGCATCAATGATTGGTTGGCCGGACGAAAGCCGGGGAAACTTTGAGATTTCAGGTGATGGTGTAAACCAATTCCCCGGATGAACTGTCGACACATCCACCGTTTTGCGATAGCCGGGCATCACCGGAGAGAAGATTCGCGTACCCTCCGGAGAAACGGCTGTCGCCTGATAGGCCGCATCCTTCACCCCATGGGAATAGACCGTATAGGATGCAGACGTATAAATCGGCTCACCCGAATCAGCGGGAGTCACGGGATCTGTTTGCGCATGTCCGGCACCGGCAAACAGCAACAGAAGCAACTGCATGGTTTTCATACAACTATCCCTTATTTTCTTGTTTTTCATGCGCATTTTCTGTTCAACCCTCAACACGGCGTCGTACTGAGTCGGCGCACATGCAACCGATCAAGTCGGTCGGCGGCGTGATCGGCCTGGGCGAGAGCGAAGATCGCCTCTATCGCAAACTGCGGACTTGAATCAGCTCTGCTCGGGTGGTTGCTTGGCGCGCGGCGCTCCGCTCCAAGCCAGTTGGGCGGCGAGCAGGGCGCCGATGATCATCCCTGACCAGGGATTCGATGTGACCGCTCAGGTCCCGCCCGCGCAGCGCATGAGATACGCGGCGCCCGCACCGACGCCCGCGCCCAGGATCACGATCGCGACCTTCCACACAACACTCATGAGTTCACAGTAGCAGTATCTGCGGTCGCGCACCAGCGCGCGGACCCGCGCAGGAGACCTGAGCAGCCGGTCACGCTGTGTGATCGTGAACCATGATCGAACTGCTTGGCGTTGGTACAAAACCGGGGATGGCAGGAGGCCGGTAGATACGAAGTCGTTGGGTTTGAGGCGATTTCTTCATCGCCGGCCGTGGATCGTGTCACGTGAACGTTCCCGTGCCCGACAGCTCGGCCAGCGGCTCCGACACCGGAACCGCCGGCCGTTTGCGCCGACTCGCTATCCTAGACCGATCGGGTGAGCATGAACTGACTGCCGGGTGCGGGACTGCCGTGAAGGGGATCGTCCTCGCCTTGTATGTCGTCATCACATCTCGCGTGCGCGTCCAGACATGCTCGTGAAATCAAGCTCGACCAAAGACAAGACGACTTGGGTTATTATCAACGCCGTTTTCGCTCCGTCCTGGAGGCTTCATGAACACGGTCCAGTCGCGCTTGTTGTCCTTGCGCATCCTCATCTTGTCGGCGGGCATCCTCTTTCTCGAAATGCTGCTCATCCGCTGGATCGGCACCGAGCTGCGCGTCTTCGCGTATTTACAGAACGGCATCCTGGTCGCAGCCTTTCTCGGGTTGGGCCTGGGCTGCCGCAACGCGCGCCAGCCGGTGCGTCTGATGCCCGCCGCCTTGTGCCTGCTCTTCATCGCCGCACTGATCCGCGATCCGTTCGATTGGCAGATCGGCGAGGGCCTGTCGCAGGGGCTGGTAGCCTTTCAGGACTCGGTCGTCTGGTACGCGATCGTCGGACGCTGGCCGCCCTACGTCCGCTCGGCGCTGATCGTGATGGGAGT
>JALOTS010000007.1 GCA_025457785.1 Pontiellaceae bacterium
CGAAGGTACGTCCGACTTCCCTCAACGGCTGAAAGTGTGACCGTGGTGAAAGTGTCCTGTTATTTACGTATTTTATGGCGATTGATAATTTGAGTACTCTCTGTTCATGCAGTCACCGGTTGATCAGTGCCCGCTGAACGATGCGGCTGATGGAAAAACACGAACGGATCGACCGTCCGTAGGAATGGATAACCCCCTCACTGTTTATACAAACTGAAAAACCTGTTGCGGGCGGGACGATTCCGATTTAACCGGTTCAGCCTCTGTTCGGCCCGAACCCGGGACGCAAATGAGGCACTCCCGGATGCCCTGTATTTTCCTATTTTTGGCTTTTTGCCGTTTTGAGAAGCTGCTTCAATGTGGTTTTGAATTTCTCGATTTCAAAGGTCCGCTGCATGGACTCTGCACCGGAATACCACTTTGAAAATGAGCCGTGCTGCGTTTCAAAGAGGGCTTTTTGCGCTTTGACCAGTTCGTCGTATGATTTCCGGAGATTGCCTGTCAGTTCGGTGCGGTTTTCCTGCAGGCTGTAGGCAAGTGTATAGTGATACAAGGATCGGCTGAGGTGTTCCATGTAGAGACTGTAAACGCGGAGGTTGTCATTGAAAAACGTCCGTTGACCGGCATCAATCTCCGGCATGATCAAGGTGCATCGAGCGGCGACATCGGAAAATTTCGGAATAGTCTGCTGCATGCCGTTGAGCAGTGCTTCAATCTGGCTGGTTGCCTGGTTGGCCGCAAGATCAATGCGAAAGGTCCGGCCCGGTTCGCGCTCGAAACCGATATCCGACAGCGGATTCATATCCGGTTTTCCGGAGGTTTTGAAAAACTGTTTCGCAATCTGATCGAAGGCGCGGGCATAGCGTAAATCCTGAAAGAGAAACTGCCGCTCCATGCCGGGAAATTCCGTTGGTTTGGGCTGCCAGTAGGCCTGATAATAATCACGGTAGAGCTGCGCGATTTCCCGGGCATGCGCTGCGCCGAAATATTGTGTGCAGTAGTCCAGGAGAAACCGGTCCGTGTTATAAGCTGACATGTCCCAGAGAAGCCGGGCGTTGGCTGATAATTCCATGATGAACTCGCGGAAACAGCCGACGTTCACGACCGAGAAGTTCAGCGGGGATTTTCCGTTCACATAACGGTAGTTGAACTCCATTTTCCACGGGCCTTCCGCCGGTGCCATATGCGGTCCGGTTGAGGCGAATCCGAAATTCATATAGTAGCCGAGTTTAACCCCTGCATCGGGGTTGTGGCTGACCAGATCATTGTAAGGGTAGGGGTCGCGCCGGGCAGCCACGTAGGTCCAGATCATGTTGGATGAGACGGGCGGACGGAGCAGGCCTTTGGCCATGAGATCGGCGATTTCATCATAGAAGGTGATTCGCACATGCGGTTCCGTTTCACCCGTCACGGCCTTGATCGTATCGAGCTGAAGCTGAAGCATCTTATTGATCACGGCGGCACGGTCCGGCTCGCTCGTCGGCGCATCCTTGAAGATATTCCAGAACGGTTCGTCTTTAGCTCCGCGAAACGCGAGGGTCCACAGGTTTTCGATGCCGCTGCGTTTCACGGTCTCCGCGTTGTATTCAAAAAATTCGCGCAGTTGCGTTTCATTCGACACGCACAGGGCCGGAGGCGGCATATCGCTCATTTCCCGCCAGTAGGGCTTCCATCTGGAGAAGGAGGTGTTGAGGCCGCTGGTATGGTGGGATGTCAGGGCAAGACCATATTTGGAGATCAGACGGGCGTACTCGCTCACTTCGTAGTTGGAAGAGATGGTCGAGTAGCCTTCGACCATGTTCATCTTCAGCCGCAGGACCGTCTCCAGCCAAATGCCGTCATTCGCCGGTGAACGTTCCCTCCATGGACTGAAAAAATCTGTATCTCCCGGCAGAATCGCACGGAAGCGCACCTGCGGAGAGCGAAAAAAAAGATCCGTGTTTCCGGCGACAGGGATGTCTGCGGTGACTGCGGGCTTCCATGAGCACCAGTGACGCAAAGGCGGTGTTCCCAGAATATGTTCGCTGAAGCTGTAGATTGCAAAGATCGTGCCCCGCAGATCGCAACCTTCCAGATAAATGCGCTGCGCGGACGGATCGGCATAGACGCGATGGGACTCGAAGCCGTCGAGGGACTGCCGGGGCGGTTCGATGGCGGCACATGCTGGATTCGAACGGTTGATAATGACAAGGTGCGGCCGGGAACCATTCGCCGGCAGCCCTGTTTCTACCTCGGGTTTGAATCCCATTCGCAGATCAAAGTCTTCCCGTAACGCCTCAATCGCCAGCAAAACAGGTTCGGCTTCATTCTCGGCGATCACAATCGTGAACCGGTTGCGGATCAGATGAATTTCAGACGGGGCTGCCGTTTCGGTCTGCGCGGACGAGAGAGGCGCGATGGTTAAAATGACGAAAAGAAAAGTTGCCAATCCGTTCAGCCCGTTCTTTTTCTTTTTCTTTTTCATAAAAAATGCACCCGTTCGGTGAACTGATGGTTTTCTGCGCGGTTTGACATACACCCCTGAGCTTAAGCGGATGGAACTCTGCATTTTTTTTCCGGATTTTGGAATCTTTGTTTGGTTTTTTGTTCAGCAGCGAATCTGCAGCTCGGGTCTGATTATTTCCGGCCCTTCGCCGAAGGGCCGGAACATCAGGTTGTCCTCTTCAGCTTTATGCGGCTGTGCGCTGTAAATGTTCTGATACGGAGTCAATCTGACTGGTATTGATTATAAGCTGTTCCCGGACGGCGCGGGCGGGAATGCCGGGTGCGGCTTGCCGCGCCGGGCGTTACTGAAACTGCTGCCATGAAGGTTAGAAATAACGGATCCAAAGATAAAGCATAGCGATAAAAATGGACTGAACCATGAGCGGCATGCCCCATTTCATGAACTGCCAGAAGGTGATGTGATAGCCGTTGCGTTCGCCGATCTTTGCCACGACGACGTTGGCCGACGCGCCGATGATGGTGCCGTTGCCTCCGAGGCAGGCGCCGAGTGCCAGCGCCCAGAAGAGCGGATTGTCGCCGGTCGGGGAGCCGCCGTTTTCAACAATCATTTTTTGAAGGAGCGGCAGCATGACGATGACGAATGGAATGTTGTCGAGCACGGCGGAGAGGAAGGCGCTGCCCCACAGGATGACCATGGTGGTGAGCAGCAGGTTGTCGCCGCAGAACTTCAGCATGGCGTCGGCCATCAGGTCGATGACCCCGTTGTGTTCCAGTGCGCCGATGACAATAAACAGTCCGATGAAGAAGAGAATGGCATCCCATTCCACCACGCGCAGCATGTCTTCGCTTTTGCTGTAGCAGACGAGCAGCATAAGGGCCATGCCGCCCAGTGCGATGATGCCCGGCGGAACGTGAAGGTGGTGGTGCAGGAAAAATCCGGCAAAGATCAGTCCGAAAATGCTGAGGGAACGTTTCATTTTCTTTACGTCGCGCAGGGCGAGTTTCGGACAGGAGTCGGTTACCCGGACGCGGATGGCATCCGTTACATGAAGGTATTTGCGCAGAATCAGCCAGGATGTGGCGATAAATACGACCGCCAGAATCAGCACGCCGGGTGTCAGGTTCTGAATGAAGTCCATGAAGGAGAGTTCAGCCCGCGAGCCGATGATGATATTCGGCGGGTCGCCGATCAGCGTGGCGGTTCCGCCGATGTTGGAGGCCAGCGCTTCCAGAATCAGGAACGGAATCGTCGGCAGTTCCAGCAGTTGGGTGATGAGAATGGTGACCGGAGCCAGCAGGATGACGGTGGTGACGTTATCGAGAAAGGCCGAGCAGATCATGGTGACCAGCAGCAGCATGATCAGGATGCCGGAGGCGTTGCCTTTCATTCCTTTGGCGACGGAGATGGCGACCCACTCAAAGAAGCCGGTTTCGGCCAGAATGGCGACGCAGGTCATCATGCCGATCAGCAGAAAGATGACGTTCAGGTCGATGGTTTTCATGGCGCTTTCAAAGTCGAGCAGTCCCAGCAGGACAACGGCGGAAGCTCCGAGCAGGGCGGCGACGGTTTTCTGAACTTTTTCGGAGGCGATCAGAATGTAAACGATCACAAAAATAACAATCGAGGCAATCATCGGATTCATCGGTTCAGGCTCCCATTAAAATTTTGTCAACGATGCTGAAGCGGTCAATGTTGCCCAGCAGTTTTTTGTTTCCGTCCACCACATACAGAATTTGTTTGTTGCGGGTGGCGATTTCAAAAACAATTTCCATTAACGTGGCATCCGGATGAATGACCGGAGATTCCCGCCGGATGGTGATGTCCGTAAGCCGGATGTCACGGTCGCCCTGAAAATATTTTTCAAAAGGATCCATATTCCGGACAAAGGAAATGGTGTGCAGATTGGCGAAAAACTCGGGCAGTCCGTGAGAAAAAATATCGTAGCAGGAGATGTCGCCGGCGAAACAGCCGTCGGCATCGAGGAGGGGCAGGGAGTCGCAATGATGTTTATGCAGAATCCGGGCGGCATCCCGGAGCGTGGCGTTCGTGTCAATATGGCCGACCTGCGGGCGCATGATGTCCCGGGCCAGAATATTGCGGTCGATGGCGACACCGCTTTTATCAAGCAAGGTCCAGACCTCAAGGGAGGTTTTTGCGGTCAGCACGGCGCGGCGGTTTTCCTGTGACGAGAGGAAACGGACAATGGCCGCCCGGATGAGCAGCAGCAGGTTGGCCTTATCCTGCGGGACAATGGAGAGCACAAAAAACTGAGCCGGTTTCTGATCCAGACTCTGGAAATCGGCGCCTTCCGGGCAGATTCCGACGAGCGTATAGGCGTGGGTGAGTTTTTCGAGACGGATATGCGGGAAAGCCATGCCTTCGCCCAGGCCGGTGGTCATTTCACGCTCGCGGATCAGCAGCGCCGTCAGCAGTTCGTCTTTGGTGTATCCTTCGTTTTTCAGTTCGGTGCCGTCGTAGAGCGCGTTCAGCAGATCGGTTAGAATTTCTTTTTTTTGCCGGCTGCCGCCGCGAAGTCCGGTGAGGAGTCCTTCCTCATTCAGCATAAAGCTCAGTTTCATTTTTGTTCATTCCCTTTTTTTTTCTGTCAGAACAGGTTTCCGATCAGTTCCGACCCCATTGCATTCAGGCTTTTCATGTTTTTTGAGGCCTCAAGCAGATCGGAAAGCGAAAGCAGCTCTTCATAAATCATGAAACGGGCGATGTGCTGCTGATCGGGCGGTACGCTGACATGGATTTGTCCGCCCTCACGTGACAGGGTAAAAGAGATATCGTCTTTGCGAACCTGATACGACTCCGCCTCCATCTGCAGGCGGTTGACAAAAAACTCTTCGTGCTGAAAGGCCCGCACCAGGCGCTGCATTAAAAAGTCAGCGATGTCGGGTGACGCGAACTCAACGGAGAAAACTTCTTCTTTTTCCTCCGCTTCCGGCACGCTGTGCCGCAGGCCCGCCGGGCCGTGGAAGGATTTCACCAACAGCGGCGGAGCCATCAGCGTGGTGATCATGGTCATTAAAATGGCCACGCCGAAGAGATCCTGACCAATGCACTGGGTAGAGAGCCCAATGCCCGCAACAATCAGGGCAACTTCGCCGCGCGGAAGCATTCCCAGTCCGATCCGCAGTGCCCCGCGAAAATTGAATTTCGTCAAATAGGCCGGAATCCCGCAGCCGGCGATTTTGGCGAAGATCGCGAGCAGCGAATAGACCAGTCCAAACAGCAGGGCTTTGCGCATGGCCGAAAAATCGACCATCATGCCCATGACGCAGAAAAAAACCGGTACGAACATGTCGTAAACACCCTGGAGACTGTTCTGCAGCTCCTGCACGACGTCTGTTCGGGAGAGTGAAAGTCCCATAATGTAGGCGCCGATAATCATGGCCAGTCCGGCCATTTCAGAAACGCCGGCCAGCATGAGAGCCAGGCCGAGCGATATCGAGACAATGACTTCCGGAGAACCGAACCGTTTCAGCACACCGGTTAACTGCCGGGCCAGCAAAAGACCGAGCGCAGTGCAGATGATCCAGAAGCCGAGCGCCTTCAGCGCAACGATTCCGACATGGCCCCAATTCATGGTTCCACCTGCATGAATTACCTTGGTCATGCCGACTACGACCGCGAGCACAATGATGCCGAGAACATCGTCAATAACCGCTCCGGCGAGAATCGTGACCCCCTCCGGTGAGGACATTTTATGTTTCTCCGTCAGGATCCTTGCGGTGATCCCGACGGAGGTGGCGGTGGAAATGGTTCCGAGGAAAAGCGCCGCCGGATCCATAAATGAGGGGGCCATTCCGAACCAGATCGCGCAAAAGTCTCCCAGAACAAAGGAAACCAGGAGCCCGCCGAGGCCGACCAGAAACCCGATAACGGAATAACGCATGAAGACGCGCAGATCGGTGGCCAGTCCGGAAAGGAACAGGAGGATGATCGAGGCGATTGTGGCAATCGCGTAAAGCTCCGATGAAACCGGAAGGCCGATGGTTTGTGTCGCGAACAGCGGGCCGATTCCCGGCAGCGGAAGTTTCGCGCCGAGGGCATATGGGCCGATGATCATGCCGGCAACCAGTTCGCCCAGTACGCTGGGCAGTTTCAGAAAACGCTGAAACAGAAAGCCGCCAAGCCGTGCGCAGATGATGATGAACGCGAGCTGGAGAACCAGCAGGGTCATTAATTCGGTGTGTGAATTCGCTGATGCGGTTTGTTGTACAGTTTGAGCAATCACGGTTGCGGTTTCGGCGGCATGGGCGGAGGGGTTCATCACGGCCTTCACGTTGTCAGTAAATTAAGAATCTCGTCCGCATTGGCGGCGGACAGAAGTCTTTCGCGCAGTCCGGGGCGGCTCAACACCTTGCTGATTTCCGCGAGAAATTGAATATGCGGGCCTGCCCGGTTTTCGGGCGAAAGGGTCATGATGAAAATGTGTGCCGGTTTCCCGTCCATCGAATCAAAGTCCACTCCGCCCGGATGGATGCCGACAGCGACAACCAGTTGATCGACGGCATTGGTTTTTCCGTGAGGAATGGCGATGCCGTTCTGCATGCCGGTTGACATTTTTTCTTCGCGGGCGAGTACGGCCTGAATCGCAGCGGTTTTTCCGGTGAGTTTTCCGGCAAAGGCCATTCCGGAAACCATCTCCTCAATGACACCTTTTTTTGTGTCCGCTTTGAGTTCCGGAAGAATGGAGTCCTTCATCAGCAGTTTCTTTAGATTCATAGATGTCTTCCTCTGGAAAAATGAAGCGCGCATTCTGGTCTTCTAACGCGAAGGGTCAATAAAAAAGCTTATAAAATTCAACGGCTGCCGGTTTGATGCCTTGGACGTTTCGTCTGAAGGTTTCCAGGCGCTGTTTGCTTCGCAGATTATCTTCGCATTGCCCGGCGCCGGAGCAAATTTCGGAGTAAGACAGAGAACCTCCGGGGCGCCGTTTAATCCGGTTTTATTTTACCCTTTGACCCCTCAGAGATCCCGCCGGCGAAGCGGGCGGCAGAGAATCTCCGTCCGCCTGCTTGTGCGTGTACGCACGCGGACAGGCGGTCCGTTGCTGCAGGATTCTTATCCGGCGCTCAGGAACAGAGCCAGAATGGATACGCCATTGAATGCAATATGCATTCCGATCGGAACCAGCAGTGACTGGGTGCGGGCATACGCCAGTGCCAGCATTATCGAAAGCAGGAAAATCGGGGCAACCGACGGCAAATGAAAGTGCATTCCGCTGAAAAGCAGAGAACTTAAAAGAATTCCCGGCCAGAAGCCGGCGCGGCGCACCATGAACGGAAGTAAAATTCCCCGGAAAACAATCTCTTCAAAAACCGGTGCCGCCACGATGGCGATAAAAAAGAGCACTGTTTGTACCGGCCACGATGCAGGCGTCAGCAACGCCAGCGAGACATCCTGCAAACCGAACCGGCAGCCGATCACTTTAAGCAGAAACTGGCTGAACAGACCGCAAAACCAGACCGCCGGAAAGGCCGCCAGATAGTACAGACCGGAAAGTCCCAGTGCCGCAGGCGCCCGTTTCCAGTGAATCCCGAACAGCTCTTTTCCCTGAACGCCCGCAATATGAAACAGCAGTCCCAGCAGCAGCAGTGCCGGAACGTGAAGTACCAGAGTTTGGAAAATTACCGTGTGCGCCTCAATTCCGCCGTCCGGAAACAGCAGACGATAACTCCAGGAAGTCAGCAGATAGAGGCTGACCGCCATTCCAAAAAATATGGATACCACCTGCCATGGCAGCGCACGGGATGCCAGCCGTCCGGTCAGCTCCGGTACCCGGACCGGACGTTTAATCCAGTACAGCACCACGCCAAACCCCACGGCAACCCCGATGCAAATCAGCAGCAGAAACAGGAGTCCGGCGACAACCATTCCGGGCGCCAGCCTGTCATATTCCGAAAACAGATCGAGTCGCGGAGAAATTTCTGCTAAAAACCATGAAATTGTCATAATTTGCGAACAATAGCGGCTTGCGTTCGGTTTTTAAATCAAATACCGTGCGGCCTTTTAATTCGGAGGAAAACATCATGAAAACAGGTTTGGTTGGATGGCGCGGCATGGTCGGTTCGGTTCTGATGGACCGTATGCTGGCAGAAAATGATTTTGCAGAAATTGATCCGGTCTTTTTCACCACCTCACAGGCGGGGCAGCCCGCTCCGAACGTTGGAAAGGGCGAATCCACACTGCTGGATGCAAACGATCTTGACGCCCTCGGCTCCATGGATGTCATTCTGACCTGCCAGGGCGGCGACTATACGCAGGCCGTTCACGGTAAACTGCGTGCCGCCGGATGGAACGGATACTGGATTGATGCCGCCTCCGCTCTGCGCATGAGCAAAGATGCCGTCATTATCCTCGACCCGACCAACCGCCCCGTGATCGACAACGCGCTGTCCGACGGCAAAAAAGATTTCGTCGGCGGCAACTGTACTGTCAGCCTGATGCTGATGGCCATCGGCGGATTGTTTAAAGCGGATCTGGTTGAGTGGCTTTCCACCATGACCTATCAAGCGGCATCCGGCGCCGGTGCGCAGAATATGCGCGAACTGCTCTGCCAGATGGGCGTACTCAATAAATCCGTCGCCGAAGAACTGACAACTCCGGCATCAGCCATTCTCGACATCGACCGCAAAGTAACCGAAACCCTGCGCAGTAAAGATGTCCCGACACAGCACTTCGGCGCCCCGCTGGCCGGCTCACTGATTCCGTGGATCGACAAAGCCGTCGAAGACGGGCAGACCAAAGAAGAGTGGAAGGGCTATGCTGAAACCAACAAAATTCTGGGAACGAAAAATCCCATTCCGGTCGACGGAATCTGTGTGCGGATCGGGGCGATGCGCTGTCACAGTCAGGGGCTCACCATCAAGCTGAAGAAAAATCTGCCGCTGGAAGCGCTCATTGACATCATTCGTAACGACAACGAATGGGTTGATGTCGTCGGCAACACCAAGGAAGAAACGCTGGCGCGTCTGACCCCTGCCGCGATTTCCGGCACGCTGACCGTTCCGGTCGGACGCCTGCACAAAATGAAAATGGGGCCGGACTATCTGGCGGCCTTCACCTGCGGCGACCAGCTTCTGTGGGGTGCGGCCGAACCGCTGCGCCGGATGCTGCGTATTCTTCAGGAAAAATAAGGCGAATGTCTTAAGGCCAAACGTCGAAGGTCGGGAGTCATTTTTCTTTTTCCGAAAGATCGGGCGGACGTTTAAGGATGCCGGCACTCCCCGGAGGGAGTACCGGCTGCGGGCCGGGTGTTTTGTTCGGAATCATTGACTCAGGCGGACGTTGAGACGGTAGAAACGTTGTGTGTCCTGGATGGCGGCGGGCAAGGCAATGGGCGAACCTGTCCCGGAAATATCGTTGGTGACGGTGTTCCAGACGTTCGTAACGTCCAGCGCGGAGGCGCTTTCCACCCCGTAGAGCCGGCCTGTGCGGCTGTTGAATTCCAGCCAGCAGGTCACGTTCGTAATCAAGGCGCACTCGATCCGCAGGTGGTCGAGCCGGTTGGTGGGCGCAGTGCCGGCGATATATTCACTCCAGTTGTCCGCACCGTCGCCATCGGGATCGGAGAACCTGCCGGATATGGCTTCATTCGCGAGATCGTCACCGGTGTAAAAGCCGCCGATCCACTCCCAGTAGGCATCGGGAGCTTTCGAGATGCGGTAATTGTCAAGAGCTTCGCGTTCGGCGCCGCTGATCCATTCACTGCGGATACCGAGCATGACGGCATCGCGCATCACCTTATCGAACAATTCCGCACTTACGCCGAACGTCGCGGGGGTCAGAACGAATTCATAGTGCATCCACTGGCCGGGCACAGGCATCGTCACAACGCCGGCGTGCAGGTTGGTCCAGGGCGAGCAAAGCGAGATCATGCGGGAGTCAAACAGCGAAGTTCCCTGGACGATCTTGAAGTCGAAGGAGACGGACTCCATCCCGCGCCAGTCGCCGGCCCATGTTTCCGGGGTGAACCAGTAAGTCCACTCGTGGGTGTCGGTATTTTCCAGATGGCCGTCGGGATTGCCGTCCGTGGCGACATGCGGGGCGAAGCCGCCGGCAAAGCTCCAATCCGACGGGCCCGTGTTCCATCCGCCGTAACGCCAGCTCTGATTCCCGCTTTCAAAGTCCGCCGTGTGATCCGGCGGCAGTCCGGCCGCGGCACCTTCGGTGAGCAGCATCACGTTGTCCATCCGTGTAGTGTCGGCGGATCCGGTACCGCTGACTAAATCCGCAGAGATCCAGATGCAGGCCACGTCGGACAGGATGGCATCAAACTGGTTTGATGCGACACCGAAGGTTTCCGGCGTGAGATCAATCGTGTAAGGTGTCCAGGATCCGTAGGGTTTTGGGAGGGAGAGGTACAGGTTGCTGCCGGTCCATGTTACGATGGACAGTGAAGAATTGAAGTCGGTTCGCGCCGAGACGTTGGGACGGAGCATCATGCGCAGCGCTTTGAACGAACGCCAGTCACCCGCCCACGACTCCGGCGACTGAAACCGCGCGGTGCCGCCGCCCGAGTCTACGGATTGCAGCCCGCCGCCGGATTGACCGCCGGCGGCATTCCACGTCACGGTAGCGTTGTCAAAGCCCGCCCAGTCTTCGGTGTCCGTGTCGAACCGCGACAACAGGTTTTGCGTAAACCGGGCCGGGCCGTTGGTACTGACAGCAAGAATGATGTTGTCCAGGCGGGTAATGTCGTCGCTGCCGCAAAATTCGCCGAAGATCCACATGTCGCTGACGTGCGCCAAAACGGCTTCCAGCTGTGCGGCGCTGACACCAAAGGTTTCCGGTGTTACGGGGATCGTATGGTGCGTCCACACGCCGCTGGGCACCGGACCGTTCCAGGTCAAAGTCTGGCCGTTCGCGCCGAAGATGCACACCAGTTCCACATTCGTGCGCGAAGCGCCGTCGCCCGTCCAGTACATGTCAAAACTCAGTTGCAGGAACTGCCGCCAGTCGCCCGCCCAGTTTAAAGGCATCGCCACTTTGTAACTGCGGCCATCCATCCAATCATCCGCCTTGAGCCCATAACTGGGCCGCCCGACTGTTTCGTCCATGGTGAGCGTCACGTCGTCCACCGGACGCCAGCCCTGGATACCGCCGCTGGTGAAGCGGCTGACCAGATTCGTTCCGTGCGCCGCCGGGGGTGTGGCGGTGACAAGGACATTGTCCAAACCAACGGTTTCGGTTGAAGTGGAAAACTCCGCGAGGATGCGCAGTTCGCTGACGTTCGTCATAATACCGTCAAAGACCGTCTGGCTCACACCGAAGGCATCGGACGACAAATCCACCTCATAATGCGTCCATGTCCAGAGCGGGGTGGAGGCGGTCCAGGTCATCTGCTGGCCGTTGGTGCCGACAATGACGACCATGCCGGCCTGTCCGGCATCGGGGTAATGGCGGCTGGGGATGGAGAAATCGAACTTGAGCACCTTATAGCCGGACCAGTCGCCGGACCACGATGCAGGCGAGACGAAGTACCAGCTGTTGGTGCCGGAGGGGCCGGTGCCGCGCAGGTGGCCATCGGGCAGGCCGCCGGAGGCCTGCCAGGTGAGCGTGGCGGTGCCGGTGCTGGCGCGCCAGTTTTCAGAGGTCGTATCAAAGGGACTGACCAGATCGGACTGGGCCCGGGCGGAAAGGGTCGTTCCAAGAGAGATGGCGATGGAGGCCATGACTCGGAAGCGACGGACGGCGGCGGAGGTTGAATTTTTCATGTGAGAGTTCCTTTCTATAAGTTTTACCCCGCTGCCCTCCGGCACTCAACCCAAAAGGTTGACAACGAATTCAGCCGGTCTTGTTCGTTTTCAGGGAGCAGACTGATCCGCAGGGTAATTTCTTTGGCCTTGCGCTTCAGATGCGCCGGACAGGCCGACCTCTGCTCTAAAACACAAACCCTGTTACGCCGTAAAAACACGTATCACGCAGAACTCGCTGCGCATTACGTATTACGTGTCTTTTTCAATCGTATCCGCTCATGCCGGGAATGCCGGGGCTGCCCTCCCAGGTTTGGGGCGTGTTCCACGGCATGTCGGAATAGTCGCGCTTCGTGCCATCCTCATACGTCGGGGTTGAACACCCGGCGAGCAGGGCAGCGATAAAAATTAAACCTGTGAGTTTTCCAGACATGGGAAACATATATGCACTTTTTTCCAGACATTGGAAATCATTTTTCCGCTCACTTTCATACTGGGATGCCGAATACAAACGCAGGTGACTTGTCTGTCATGGCTCGAAACGCGACGGATGATTGCCGTTGATCCGGCCTTACGCTTTTAAGTACTGCCGGAACTCAGCCGCTATCGCGGCGTGGATCCGGCAACCACAAAATGCTTCGTCTCCCACATAAGCCGGATCCACGGGCGAATACGCCCTGAGTTCCGGCTTTACCTTTGCGGTGCGCCAATCATGCCCCGACGAAGGCGATTCCACTGTTTGGAAAATCGATTACTGCCCGCGAACGCGGGAGAGGCAGGCGAACAGCTCGGGATAGAAGGCGGTTTTGGCGCGGTTGAGCAGATAAAGATGAACGCCCGGCGTGCCGCCTTCGATCAGTTCCGAAATCTGTTCAATGGCCCAGTAGAGGCCGATGCGTTCCATTTTCAGCGGGTCGTTCCGCGCGGCCTCCAGATTTTTCAGCAGTATCTCCGGCACATGAAATTCGCAAAAGGTGCGCATTCGGTTAATCTGTTCGAGCGAGATCACCGGCAGCAGGCCGGGAAGAACCGGCACATGAATCCCGGCGGAACGGCACCGGTCGACAAATTCAAAATAAACATGGTTGTGCAGGAAGAGCTGCGTTGTAATAAAATCAGCTCCGGCATCCACCTTCTCTTTGAGATGCCGGATATCCTCCGCCTTGTTATAGGCTTCCGGATGTTTTTCCGGGTAGCCTGCAACGCCGATGCAAAGCTGCGGATAACGTCCGCGCAGGAAAGCGACCAGTTCAGATGCATAACGAAAGCCGTCTTTCGACGGTTTGAAAAACTTTTCACCGCGCGGCGGATCTCCGCGCAGCGCCATCACGCTGTTGAACCCCTGCGCAATCAGTTCGTCAACTGAACCGGTCAGCGTATCGCGGGAAATCCCCACGCAGGTGCAGTGCGGCATGACGGTTTCATAGCCGAGGCTGCGCAGTTTTTTCGAAATGTCAAGCGTTGGTCCGGTCGCCGAGCCGCCCGCACCGCAGGTGACGGAGACAAAATCCGGCTTGAGGCCGGTCAGTTCCGCCGCGCCTTGATTAAAATTTTCCTGTGCCGCCGCCGTCTTCGGCGGAAAGAATTCGACAGAGATCAGCGGATGCGCCGACGCGTTTATTTTCTGGATTACAGTCATCTGAATCTGTTTATTCGGAACAGCGGAATGATTCAAGTGCAAAAAAAACAGCCCCGGAAATCCGGGGCTGCAGTGCGCAAAAAACCTTAGCCAAGAATTGCATCTTTGGCGGCTTTGGCGATGCGGAATTTAAGAACCGTTTTCGCGGCGATCTTAATTTGTGCGCCGGTGGCCGGGTTGCGGCCCATGCGGGCTTTGCGTTTCACTTTGACCAGCTTGCCAAGACCGGGAACGGTGAAGCCTGCCGCGGCACCTTTGTATGCCTGAGCGATGATGGATTCGAGGGCGGCTTTCGCCTGTACCTTGCTGATTTCTGCATCAGCGGCGATTTTGGCGATGATCTGAGACTTTGTTGCTGCTTTTGCCATTGCGGATTCTCCTATTGCTTTTTGTTACTGTTTTCCGGCCTTATTTCATACTCGGCCCCTATTTGTCGGTGAATACTTACTGCAAAGAACGCGGGCACGCAAGGGGAAATATGATAATAATGCAGTTTTTACTGACTAAAAGCTGTATCGCGCGGCAAGCGAGGCGTTGCTGTTATCTTCAAATTGTCCAAAAAAGGTGTAGTTGTGCTCGCCGAAAAAAAAGTTTCCTCGAGCTTCCATCAGCCAGTGATCGGTCAGTTTGTAGGATACGCCGGGGCGCAGATAGCCGTCCTGATCGGATGGCGACCAATAGACAAAGAGGCCGAGCGTCAGATTCTGGTTCAGCAGCATTTGCGTAAGGCGCAGCGTGAGAACGTGGCGGTTTTCGTCGGCTTCGGTTCCGGACGGGCCGGGGTAGGCGTCGCAATATTCATTGTGCCGCATCATGTGTTCGATGTAGTACTGCGCCGAACCGGTCAGGTCTTTTATGATTTCGTGTTCATAGCCGGCCAGCAGGCGGGCCTGACTGTTCGGAGCCCACGGGTCGGTTCCGTTGCGGTCGTCGCGGGAATCATAATAACCGCCTTCGAGACGGGCAATGCCGCCCGCCAGCGGGCCGCGTATGCTGGTGCCGTACACGGAAAGTTTCGGGAACGTATTCTTCCCCTTCACCGGATCAAACCCTTGCGGCGTTTTCCAAAAGCCGTCATAGCCATACACCGCAAATTCCATACCTTCGAAGGTGTGATAAATTCGTGCGGCGGTTTCGTCGTCTTCCAGCCACTCGTCCTGACGCTCGGTTTTCAAATCTGTGCCGGTCAGCGCTGCGCCGTTCCAGTAGGAAAACCGCTCGCCATCAATGAAGCGATCGGAGTCAAACCGCGGGGTATAAGCGAAGTCGATACTGGCAAACGGCGGAAAGAAGCTTATGAAAAGTGCATCGGACGGGGCTTTGAGATATTCTTCGTCGCGCCCGGCAAAAAACGATTTCCAATCCTTGGGAAACAGATCGTTGATGAAAAGCAGGTCGCCGGTGCCCCACGTCAAAATCTGCCGCCCGGCTTTTATGTCCATCCAGTCAACGGGGGTGAACTGCACGTTCATTTCGCGCAGATCGACCGGGCCTTTGCCGGTTTCGAGATTGAGCTGGTCGTGGTTGTTCGCAACTCCGTCGAACAGGAAATCGGAACGCACGGTCGCGGTGAATAGATCCTGATACCAGACTCTGCTCAGTTGCAGCCGCAGTTCTTCCAGTGTTTTGTCGCCTTTGTTCGGGTCGTTCTGCGTACGGAGACCGTAGCGGGCATCGACGAAGCCGTGCAGCGCCAGGTCCGCCGCGAAAGCGGACGAGGAAAGAATCAGGCTGATCAGACTGATTTGCCGGATAGTGTTCATTTCGTTGCTTCTCTCGGCGGTCTTCTCAAAAACCGCTCGGTGAAGATTGATTCTTTCAGCCCGGTGTCGTAAATGACGGCGCTGAAGAAGTTGATGGTACGGCCTCCGCGAGCCAGATCCTCCACCCGTGATTCAGTGACGGTCGGATGGCCCTGAATGGTTTCGATTTTTACCGCTTCCACACGCCGGAACAGCTTGCCGTTTTTATCGAGGTATTCCGCTTTAACCGGCAGGAACGTTGTTTTGTCTATGGCGACGGTATATTCGCTGAAATCGACCGCATCAGGGTTGTTCGGTTTGTTTTTGATCAGGTATTGCGTTTCGGTTTCGCCGGACAGTTCATGCGTGTCTTCCCACAGCGCACGGCCCGAAACATCTTCATAGACAAAGTCGGAGCCGACGAAGGAGGTGCGTTTGTCGCCCGGCGCGATGGGTTTGACGAGATTAAGCGCGGGCAGGAAAAGCCAGCGGCTGTCGTCTTTTCCCTGTTCAACTTCTTTCCAGACCATGAAAACCTGCTGGCGCACATCGGCGGGTTCTTTGAAGTACACATAAAACTTCTGGCTGCCCGCGCCGGTGTTGAGGCGCAGAATGCGGAATTCACGTGTCCGTTCGCCGCCGGTAGCATCGGTAATCACCATTTTTACGTCGGCCTGTCCGTCGCTTCCGGCGTAGTAGGCGGCCTGATTGGCTTTTTCAACAATTTCGTCAACGGTCAGGGCGAAGCCGTTACATACGGCCAGCGTAGTTATTGCAAAGATCCAATTTTTCATTTCCGATTCTCCTTTTTTGATTTTTTTCTATTTAAACCTGATCACAATCTGCTTTTGTCAGAATGATTGATGTCAGAATTATTTTCACTTAGGCATAGAATTCTCTCCCATTATTCTGACCATAATTATTCTGATTAAATTCTCCATTTTATAACTTTATTTACGGCTATGCCGCGTCGTGTTTTTTGCGGCTGTTAATTCTAAACAGTTGTTTTTGCAGTGCGGTAACGAGCGCCGCCAGAATGAAAATGGTGGCGAGCCAGGAAACCAGCATGATAGCGGCGAGGAAAAAGCCGACTGTGCGGTACGGTGTCAGCGGCGCGAACAGCAGCGGCAGAAAGCCGACTGAAATGGTGATCGCATTACGGCTGATCGCCATGGCGGGCTCCTTGAACATTTCTTTGATGGCTTCCGCCCAGCCGCCTAGTGCTTTTTGCAGTTCGCGGGCGCGCTCAAGGAAGTGAATGGCGAAGTCCACGCTCAGCCCCAGCGTGAGCGAGGAAAGCACGGCCACAGGCATGTCGTAGTCTTTGCCGGTCCAGCCGAGCAGTCCGTAAATGAAGACTATCGTGAGGCTGAGCGGAATCATCGAAAGAAGCCCGAACAGCCACGAGCGGTATAGAATCACCATCATGATGAAAACGATGACGAAACTGCTCAGAAGGGAGGACAGCATGCCGGTGACCATCCGGTTCTGCCAGACGACGTTGAGATAGGTTAGCCCCGCCCATTCGGCGCGCAGCGGAATCGGCGGCGGATTGGCGGCAATGAACTGTTCAACGTCTTGGGCAACACCCGCCATATCCGTATTATCGCCGCTGGTGAGCTGTACCCAGATATCCGCCTCGCGGTAGTCGCGGGTGACGAGATGAAACAGGCTGTCCTTTTTCTTCATCCCTTCGAGCTGCATAAAAACCTGTCCGCAGGCGGCGGCGCTGCCGGGAACCGAATAAAACGGACCGTTGTTTCCGCCTGCAACATAGTTGAGTTCATACGAGGCCTTCTTGAGCGCATCCACCGCCGAGCTGGTTTTCCCAACCTTTGGAAGAGTGGCGAGATGGGCCTGCAGGCGATCCACCCAGCGGAGCAGTTCCGGCTGTTTGAAGGGCGGTGCGATTTTTTCCGCATAGTCGGCGAGCTGTTTTTCGCGCCCTGCGCGGTCTGTTTTAAGGTCGCAGAAGGCCAGCGCGGCTTCACGCAGTTTTTCTCCGCTCAATTTTTCCAATGACTGGAAAAGTTCCGGCGGCGCATCGGGCAGGGCGGTTTTCAATGCGGACAGATTTTCAAGCGCGGAGTCTTCGAGGTAGTTGATGTCGTCGGCCAGTTTCAGCCAGGCTTCATGGGCCTGTTCGTTAAGCGGTTCAGGAGCGGCAACCGGTTTGGATGCGTTTTCCGGCGTGAGAGTGAGATAGGCGGTGTAGGTTCCTCCGAAGTGGCGATTGAGCACAGCATCCGCAATCCGGATGCGATGATTCGTCGTAAACCATTTCACCGGATTATCGTTCACATGGATGCGCCGGATGCCGACAACAGAGAAAACGGCGATCAGCACGGAAACCACTGAAATAAGTTTCCAATGGTTGTATGAAAATCCGCCGGTTTTTTCGAGCATCCGGTCGAGTCCGCTCCGCTTATGATCCGCTTTTTTGGCCGGAATGCGGTCGAGCATGCGTTGCGGGACGAACAGCATGATATACGCGGGCACAAGGGTCATAGTGAGAACCCAGGCCAGCGCAACCCCGATGGCGACGTGTGCGCCGAAGACCTGAACCGGCGGAATAGGGGTGGTGATCAGCGAGGCGAATCCGGCGATGGTGGTGAGGCTGGTGTAAAGCATCGGCATGAAGAGATGGCTAATTACGTCGCGAACGGCCGCTTTTTTGTCGCCGAACCGGTGATAGGCATCGAAGAACTCGCTCAGAATATGAACTGAGTCGGCGACTGAAATCGGCATGAGAAAAATGGCGATCATCGAACT
>JALOTS010000175.1 GCA_025457785.1 Pontiellaceae bacterium
TCGCTTCCAGCATTTACAAAGGTCATGGAGCCTGGACCGAGGTCCCAGACGAAGGAATCATATACTCCAGATTTGGCTCTCAACCTCATGTCATTCACTGAATGGTAAAGAACATGAGTCTTACGTTCTGCTTCTTCGATGGTAGCCTTGGTGGTGTAGTTCACTACGAGGTCCTGGGCAGTTATATAGTCTGAGAAGTTCCTCTTAGCTATGGGATCGTAGTAGGATTTCCTAAAGATGCATCCCACTATGGGTTGGAGAAGGAGAGATTTATCCATTCCTTCTTCGAACTCCTCCATTTGGTAATGGAGTTGGTAGTTCATGAACTTCGCTGTGCGTTCTGCGCGTTCCACATCTTCATCACCAGTTGGGAGGACATTAACGATGTCCCTTGCTGGGATCAACGCATCGTATGCACGAGCTTGGTATTGTAAACAAGCTGTTCCTTTACGGCACCCATGATGCGCTTGAACGAGCGGATGGAAATGTTTTCCACCTCAACTGTGCGGATCAGTTGTTCGCTTCCGTCGTGCACAGAAACTTTATACACATATAATGCACGCGACATGGGCTTTTCATTCCGGCCGCCTCCCATGAAATACGACGACTGGTCATCTTTTACAACGCCTGCGCCCGGGCTTTCGAATTTGCGGATGATGATGGCATAGTTCAGGTCTTCTTCTTTAGCTGCAGCGATCAGCTTTTTCTTCAGCTCTTCATAGGTTAGGGCATTGGCCGAGGTAACCGAAACAACACTTGGCCCAAGCGACGGGGATACGCCTCCCAATGACAGCGCCAGGCGCTGATGGCCTGTGGATTTTTTAATCCCCTGTGTGGGCGATCTTCCGTTCAGCAAGGTTTTCAAAACGCCCTGATCAACCAGCATCAGCTCGTTCTGCGGGGTAACACCGTCTGCATCCACCTCAAAGCTTCCTGCCAGCTTCTGCCCGTTAAATTCTTTCAGAGACGGGATGTCTTTAATGGTCAGGTCGCGGCTCATGATCTTTTTTCCCATTCTTATTTCCAGGGGGTTTTCGATGTCTGAGCTGCCTATCCTTTGTAAAACATCCGGGCTGCTGATGATCGGTTTCCTCTTGGCAATAAGTCCTTTGGATTCCTTGAATAACAGCTGAGCCATGACCTCTGCCACAGCCTGCCCTTCAAAGAGCACGGGTCCGGAATAGGAGTCATTAAAGGAGGGTGCATTGCGCAAAGCCACCAGATGATCAGCCATCTCCCTGATTTCTTTTTTCATGACATCAAGTGACGGCAAATCATCGGGGACAGGACTGAGGAAAACCGCATGGTCATAAAGCGACTCGCCGTCCGCCGCCTGAGTATAGGCAACGGCTTTTACTGCTGCAACGGTCAGGGGGTATTGCGTTTCCGAGCCTTCGCTGTTACGGAAATAAATTACGGAATTGTAAAAATAAACGCAAACTTCGGACGAAAAGATCTGCGGATATTCTTTAAACAGGGCTGATAACTGGTTGGCGACTGCTTCCCATGGTTTTCTTTCTATTCTAAAAGAAACATCCGGGATATTTTTGACGGTTATTTGTTCCCTGCTGTAATCCTCTATGTCTAGTTCTTCAGACGGCAGGTTTTGCCGGCCTATGGCAGAAAGTTTGGCCACGAGCCGGAATAGAGCGTGTTCATATCAACAAACTGCAGGTTGTTGCGCTGGTAGTTGCCGACCAGCACCTGCGAAAGTAATTTTCTATAGGGCACTTCCTCGGAACGGACAATGGCACCGAGCGAAGATTTTATAAACAAAGTTTTAGCATCGCTGATCAGGTAGCTTATAAAGAACGGCTTTTGAAGGTTTTCCAGCGCAAGGTTCTCGATATTCCTCGACATTTCGTCGCGCATAGCTTCCTTGATGGAGGTTTTTAAATCATGCTGGCCGGCTGCTTCCGGAGCCATCCTGAAAGCAAGGATCAGAAAAAAAATGAACCATCGGTTTGTTTTCATAATATCAGGTATTAGTTATTAGGATCAGAAAATAAGATTCAGGGAAGTATTAACGGACGGCTTTCCTTCGGGGCGCGGCAGGATGGGCAGCCGTTCCTGGGATTTGCTTTTCTTCTGCATCTCAATCGTTTTTACGAACAGGGTGGGGGAGACGCTGGATACGGGAACAGCGCCCGACTCGGCGCCGCAGTAGCCCGTGAAAATATCCGGATCATTGCCTGCTGCAGCAATTTGCGCAAACATGGCAAGCGGTGTTCCCACCAGATCCACGCCGCGCACGATTTCGTCCGGGCGGCCGTCAACATAGATCCGGTACACCAGGTTGGGCGTCACATTAAAAGCATTGGGAATGAAGCGTCCGGTCATGGTAAATCCTCCGGTTACCTTGTCAAAATAATATCCGTATTCCTTGCCTTGTTTTCTGCATTCTTCAATGAGCATGTTTTTCAGCTCCTCGAAGGATTTGGGGTCTGCAGTCTGGATGATCATGTTCGATTGTCTGGCCACAGGCTGCCGCCCGGCGGCAGCCCTGCCGTGTCCGTTAGAGTTGGGAAAATTATTGATCGGGCATCTCGACATCAGAAAGCCTTTTAATACGCCGTTTTCAACTACAAGGGTTTTTAGGCCTTTCACTCCCTGATCGTCATACAGATAATATCCGTTCAGGTCCCTGCCGTCGGGTGCCTTTGTCAGGGCAGGCTCAAAAATAACGCTGATATCGGCAGGCAGTACGAGTTCTCCTACTTTCTTTTTGAAGGTCTGCGCATCTTTCTCGTCTTTCATCCGCTGGCCTTCCACGCGATGCCCGAAGATTTCATGAAAGAAAACACCGGACGATTCACCCGACAGCAGAGCCGGCCCTGAATAAGGATTGACTACCGGTGCGTTTTTCAGTTCAACCAGAAGCTGAACCGTTTTTTTTGTGTCGTTCATGATGATGCTGTCTTTGGGCAGGTCGCCGGGATGAAAGGCGAAATAGGAATTATACAACGGCATTTCCATGCCGTCAGCCGCTTTGATTTTCCCGCCGGTCGAAACCCTTGCGGCAGTCCGGTTTTGAACAATGCGGGTTCCTTCGGACGAAACAAAATACTTTCGCAATACCTCAAAATTAAACCCTGCCCATCCATCACAAACGTCTTTATTATCGAGAAACGGAAGGGAATAGCTCCTTATTTTTTCTTCCCACGCTGTTTTATCAAGCGCAATTTCGCCAGCCTTCACGGGAGCTTCATAATATTGCACGGCCTCTTCTTTTGAAAAGTCACTGGATTTGTCCTCTTCCTCCACTTTCACGGCGATGTTGGCTTTTACCTTGGCCAGCTTTTCAACCGCTTCCATGTATTTCTTATTGGTTTCGTTCCATAACACCTGTTTGATGGCTTCCGGCTCGTCGTCGGTCGGAAGCTCAATCATTTTTTCATCAAAACGAAAATATGAATTGTTGTCATCCCGCATAATATGAGAGTTATCCAGCTCATATCCTCCTACCCGGACGCTCACGGTCAGTATTCTTCTTTTCCTTTCAGTGGATTGCGACAGATTACCGAAATCGGAAGAGATATTCACGGTATACAGTTCATCTACCCGGTAACTGATAAAATAAGGAACAGAAGATTGCTTGTTAAATTCTGCCATCTCCCGGTTGATCTCTTCCGTGAGAAGAGTCAGCAATTTATCCTGCGCACCGGAAACCGGACAGCTAACGGCCAGCGCAGTGCAAACAAAAGAAAAAACGATCTTTTTCCGTATAGACAAGAACCTGTTCATAATATATTTAAGGTTTAAAATAATTGATAAGAAATCACCTTTCAGGCGACGCAGGCACCCACCCGCCGAACCGATCCAACGAACGCCTGATAGCAGAATCGGACTGGTAACGTCAAGTCCGGCTTCAAACTCTGTTTACCGGATGTCGATGGTTTCGATCCGCCGAAGGGGCAGTGATGGGTGTCCGCAGGGATGATGTTGAAAATCTATGGACTGTTCCCCGCTGGTCGCGCAGGCGGATGATGTTTGCAGAACATGTTCATCGCTCCTTTAACAGCAGATCTCACTCTCCCCGGATCCGGAAAAACTGCCGGGGCTGATCCGTCGGGAAGGTGACTCGATAGGTGTCCAGGTCTAAATACCGGTCGATGAGCACTCGGGATGCCGGCGTGACCGGCACCCAGGTGTTGGTCAGTGAATCGGTGGATTCATAAACCACGCCGCTAGGATACCATCCGGTTTTTTCGTCATGCTCGATTTCAAGGGTTGTGCCGTTCAGCCGGCTTGCCTGAAGCGTATAACCGCTCGGCAGCGATCCCGGAATGCCCGTGTCGCCGCTCAGGAGCGCGGCAAGCGCCGTGTTGTCGTCCAGACCGTACACGACGCGGATGTTATCGAACGAAATGTCGCACAGTTGGGAGTCGGGCGTGTTGTTGATTTCGATGCCGAGTGCAGTCAGCGAATTACCCCACCAGTCGCCGTCCGTGGAAACGGCGGTGAGTTTTTTGAGCGTTCCGGCTGTTACAGCGGATTCCAGCGCCGCGACGGTATTGCCCGTGATTCCGTTCGTGTTGCCGGTGACATACCAGGTGATCCGGTCGTTGTTTCCGCTGACGTCGGTTTCCATTTTGATCAGGTGCAGGTAGGTGGCATGTTCATTGACGAAGACCGAGCCGGCGTTAACCAGACGGTTTGAGATAACTCCGCCCCGGTTGTCGACCAGAACATAATCATCAAACGCGCCGGACCAGCGGTTTCCGTTTCCGCCGAACATCGTCAGGTGGTCCGCCGTGCTTCCGTTGATCAGGAGAGACTGCCATCCATTATCGCTGGGACCGAGATAAGGCGATACACCGATCGCGTCCGGATCCCATGAACTCAGGAACGAGAGCCAGACTGTGCCGTCCGTAATCGGCTCGGCAAAGGAGCGGGTCCAGGTGAACCAGTTGACACTGGTTTCGTCGTTGGCCGAACGTCCGGTTGCGCCGCCCTGATTATAATGGGCATTCGGAAAGCGAAGCGAGTTCGTTTGTACACGCATATCTCCGGTTCCGTTCCAGGCGCTGATCCATCCGCTGCCGCCTCCGGAGCCGGCGAGTGAACCGGACGGATAGTTAAATTCTTCAATCACCATGTTGCCCGGGCCGATATTCGGCGGAGGTGTTTCAAAGATCCACATTCGATCCTCCAGCGAATCGCCGCAGGCATCTGTCATCTCAACAATCCAGTCGAAATACTTCTGGTGCAGCTCGCGGACTTTTTCCGGATACTGCGCTGAAAGATCTGTAGTTTCGCCGATGTCGCCGGCCAGGTTGTAGAGTTCGAAAACGTTCTCGTCCATATAGAGCTTCCAGTCGCCGCTACGGACGGCAAACTCTCCGGTCTCTCCGCCTTCGCTCCAGAACAGGGCGTCGTGAAGAGTCGAAACCTCCCCGCGAATCAGCGGCAGCAGGCTTTTTCCGTCGAGCGAGTCGAACCCGCCAACCGGCTCGATATCGGCGGCATCCAGCACCGTCGGAAGAATGTCGATGCTCATTACCGGCGCATCAACGACGGTGTTTGTATAGGCACTCAGTCCGCCGGGCCAACTGACGCACATCGGCACCCGGACTCCGCCCTCGTAGTTAAAGTGCTTGCGTTCGCGCAGCGGATCATTTGCCGCCCGGCTGGCAGACGCTCCGCCGTTATCCGACAGGAAAAACACGATGGTGTTATCCAACTGGCCGGAGGCCTCCAGCGCGGCCATCACCCGTCCGACTCCTTGATCCAGATGGTAGAGCATGGCCATCAGAATCGCACGGGTTGCCTGATCCTGGGCCTGACCCTCACTGTCGCTGTAGGATGGCGTCTGCCACATATTCGGGTAGTTGGTGTTGAACCAGGCCGCATCGGGATACCAGCCCGGATCGCCTTCGCTCAGGCCGGACGGCGAAGAGGGGGCTTCCATCGGCTCATGCACGGCGTTGTAGGCCAGATAGACAAAGAACGGTTTATGTTCGGCGGATTTCTGCTGGATATACTCGCAGGCTTTATCGGTCAGGCGGGTGGTCAGATAGGTTTCCAGAGCATCCCCGTCGCTGATTCCGTCGATCGGAGTGCCTGACTGGAACCGGTAGAAATCATCGTAAAACCCGTCCTCATAGTTCCAGTAGCTGTGTCCCCCCAGATTGATGAAGCCGTAACACGACTCAAACCCGCGCTTTATCGGATGGTATTTCAGAGTGGCCGGATTCGCATCGCCGTAATCCGTCTCAAAATCAACGTAATCGGAGTCACCGTTTCCGTCGATGCTTACGGTTGCCGTCCGGTCACGGTTCTGGTGCCACTTGCCGAGCATGATGCTGTCGTAATCCAGAACGCCGTCACTCGCCTGCGCCAGATGCTGCGGAAAAAGGATTGTATCGGACGGGAGGGTGGATGCGTTGATATCGGTTTCATTATGAACGCCGATCCGCTCCTGATAACAGCCGTGCAGGAGTCCGGCACGGGACGGCGCACAAATATTTCCGGAGACATACGCGCTGGAAAACCAGACACCCTTCCGGATCAGCGCATCGATGTTGGGCGTGGAAACTTCCGGGCCGTGATACGGGTTGTAACTGATGTCGGAGTAGCCCAGATCGTCCGCCAGAATCACCACGACATTCGGCAGGCCGTTGGTGCGGTTCGGCTGCGACGGGAACAGATCGAACGTGAATCCGGACAGGGCGGCACCGTGTGTTCCGTTGGTCGGCTGCGCAAACGTCAGTGATCCGGCCCCCGAAAGGGAAGCGCCGCTGAGCGGTTTTATGCCCGTCGTTCCCTCCAGATCATAAAAGGTGTTGGTTGCGGTGTCTGTAACCACCTGAACATCAGCAAGACCGCTGGGTGCACCTCCGTAAACAAACGAGGTGACCGACAGCCTGACATCGCCCGTCAGCGTCCACTTCAGAGACTCGATCGCCGGGACAGGCA